>NZ_CBDDRA010000007.1:0-216580 GCF_965232925.1 Tumidithrix helvetica PCC 7403 | reverse complement strand
TGGTTTTGATGCTTTGACGGAGGCAATTAGCCATTTAAGCCATAATATCAAGCAAATACTCTCATTTTGCCTTTAGGTTTACTTCTTTTCTCCTATTTACTCAAGAATGAAACAGCCCTGCCTTGAAAAAAGGGGGAAAAGTAAATTCTCCCCCCTTTTTTCAAGGGGGATGCCCGATAGGGCAGGGGGATCAAACCCCTCGGTTCCAGCAAGTCGGCTTGCTTGGTTCCGAAATCCTTAACCCGAACTCAGGTTAAAAGTGTCATTACGTTTTGTAACGTGGTCAATCAACTCAATCAACTCATTCAAAGAATCACTCAGTGCTTTGCAAGACTAACCATAGAAACGGAGTTGTTCATTCGACTCAGGTAAGAAGTTCTTAAATTTAGTCAGGAGCATATCATGAGTTTAGAAAATAAAGCCAAGACAACCGCCAAAAACGTTGAAGGCAAAGTTGAAGAAGCTGTGGGAAATCTAACTGGAAACCACGAAGCTCAAGCAAAGGGTAAAGCCAAACAAGCAGAAGCGGCAGTTGAAAGTGCCGTTGAGGATGTTAAAGATAAAGTCAAAGACATGACCAATTAATCCTGTCATTTCTTAGGAAGATTTAGATTCGGTTGGTTTCGATCTAAATCTTCCACTTCTGCATAGCTTTGCAGCTTAAGCAATTACAACAATTTTGGAGAATAAAATGATTTTATTTCAGCAAGCTCGTAAGTTTTTGCTCGTGGTTAGTCTGGTTGTATTCATCTCAACTGCTTCAGCTTTAAGCTGTGCTGCTGAAGGTAGTTGGGCAGGAACCTTACCGATCGCTGCGATCGACTACCCCTATGCTGAGATGGGCTGGGGCTTTGGAAAAGCCAAGGCAGTTACCAAAGATATTGAAGGCAAAACCCAAGAAGCGATCGGTAATATCACAGGCGATCCTAAAGACCAAGTAATGGGAAAAGTCAAACAAGCTGAAAGTAAAGTTCGCAATGCCGCTGAAAATGCGAAAGACAGAACAAAAGCCGTCACAAAAAACGTTGAGGGTAAGGTACAGGAAGCCGTTGGCAATATTACTGGCAACGCTAAAGACCAAGCAATGGGAAAAGCCAAGCAAGTAGAAAGTCAGGTGCTTAATGCCGTAGAAGACGCGAAGTCTAAGGGGCGAGATCTGCTCAAATAAGGCATTTATTCAGCTTAGCTGTGATGGATAAATTTTAAAACCTCAGATTTTGCAGGTAGAACTATCTTTTACTCTGCCTGCATTTCTATATGGCAATCCATTGCTTGCTGGCGTGGTACAGATTTCAACCCCCTCGTACTGAGCGAAGTCAAAGCACGGAACTTGAATTCCAATCCATTGCGAAATCAATGGATCTTGGTACTAGCGATTTTAGTTTTTAAGAGAGAAGAAAAATATGAATAACATCATTTGGACTGGCATTGTTGTACTCTTTATCCTCTGGCTGTTAGGGTACTCCATTAATATCGGGGGTGGCTTAATCCACTTGCTTTTAGTTTTGGCACTGATGGGAATCGTCTACAACCTATTGATTGGTCGCCGTATTATCTAAATTAACGAACCTGCTTCAACAGCAGTGATTTCCACTCCCTACGGGACACATACTACCCTACGAGACACCCCATATCTGAGATGGTTTTGATAGAGATCGTTAAGACTTGGAGTGCTCGACTTAAATCACCACTTATTCATTTGGAGAGCTATCTGTGAATCAAGATCCTCACGAACAAGATAATATCGATCGCAGACAAAGCCTGCGAACTGAAGAAGAAGCTTTTCGACTTCACCAAGAAGAGTCGCGACTTGAACTAGCCATTGGCAAACGCAGTGCCGCGTTTTTCTGGATTATCAATAGCATTTACCTTTTGGTGGGATTGGTTCAGACCCTTTTGGTGTTGCGCTTCTTGCTGCGGTTTTTTGGTGCAAATCCACAGAATGAATTTGCCCAATTTATTACTAATCTTTCTGCTCCCTTCATGGCTCCCTTCGCCACTTTGTTTACCAGCCCTACTTCTAGCAATGCAGCGAACATTTTTGATGTCAATATTATCATTGCCATTATCGCCTATTCGCTCTTAAGTTGGCTCTGTATCTGGCTAGTCAGATTTCTCTATGCTAGAACTTGGTGATGTGAGGGAACGTAGGCGATCGCTTAATGTAGCCTACAAACTTCAGACTCTTTTGTACAATTTTTTGAACAATTCACCCCCTAATTACAAGATAATGCTTCCCAATCTGCTGACTAAAATAACCCTCGACGATTTGATGCTGCTTAAAAAATTTCGCATTGAACGATTGCGAAGTATTTTTGCAGAAAGTTTATTGCCCTGTACGATGTACGTTAATTCTCAAAATGTATTAAATATTGATTGCCCTGAACCTTGGATTGTGAGTTCTTTGCTGATTAATATAGAAGAATTTTGCGATTATGTCTGGTTAATCTTAGGAGCTAAAGCCATCTCAATGTATTGCGATCGCCAATTAACCTACGTTAAAGTCTCAAACTAGGCACAACCATTTTTCTCCTTCGTTTAATTTTTAAGAAGCACCCGTTACCGAAGATTTTTTCTGCACCCCCATATAGATACTTGCCCTTTGACGCGCTTCCTATTCTCGATCTAGAAGCTGACTCAATATGCTTGAATAATATTCCAATTTCTCAATTAGCGATTTATTGCCAGCTAAGTTTTCCTGCGTTTTGTAACGTGGTTAATCAATTCATGCAATTCATTCAGGAAATAACCCTACAGTCTGTGATAGTAGTCGTAGAAACAGCATTGTTAATGTGACACAGGCAAGCAGTCTTCAAATTCAATAAAAATGCATCACGAGCTTAGTGGATAAAGCCAATGCAACCGCCCAAAATATTGAAGGAGAAGTTCAAGAGGCAGTCGCGAACAATGCGCGATCGCAGAGGTTAAAGCGTTCTAGTCACAACGTTTATGTCAAAGCGTTCTTTGGTAAATGAGAAGATCTCTAACCTAGTGTGGGAGAAACGATCCTATGTCAGCCCTATATGTCTGGGGCGATCGCCTAATTCTACGAATCAATCGTTTCAATCAAGTTATTACCAATATATTCGGAGAATCGCTCTATGAAATCTATCCAAATCTCTCTATCGAGAATATATGCAGTTCGCTTTTTAGCTGCTGTTCTATTTTGCGCGATCTTGGTATTTTCCAACGCAATCCCAGCGTTGGCAGATGCCCATCCAAACCCTAATGCCCAGTCAACGGGGATCCTTAGCAAGGCAAAAGAGGAACTTAAGTCTCCTCCTACATCTCTTGAAGAAGTTGAAGGAAAAGCCGATGGTGGTCTCAACGAGGTTCAAGGCACTATGGATAAGGACAAGATGTTCCGTTCTGACAGCTCTGGACCTGCGGTTGTCGAGCAAATTGAGAATGCTCTAGATAAAGCCATGAAAAAAACTAAGTAAGGTGACATTAGTTCTTGAGAGATCTCCCTTTTCGCTCTAAAAAGTGGGGTAGATCTCTCATCAACCTATATTCTTCTAATTCTTGTATGGGAGAACAGTAGGTTATCTAACGTAAATTCGGGTTAAGGACTTCGGAGTAAAGCAAGCCAACTTGTTGGAACCGAAGGGTTTGATCCCCCTGCCCTATCGGGCATTCCCCTTTTGTAAGGGGAAAAGTAAATTCTCACCCCTTTTGTAAGGGGGGTGGGAGATCCTTGGGATATATAGCATTTCATGTTCTCTTATCCCGAACTGACGTTATCTAAATAGATTAATTCAGGTAAGCATTTTTTTATTCAATTAGGAGCACATTATGAGCTTAGTAGATAAAGCGAAAGAGATCGTCCAAACCGTTGAAGATAAAGTTCACGAAGTCGTGAGCGATCTGACTGGAGATCGCAAAGATCGCGCCAAAGAAGAGTCAAACCCAGATGATTCTCTAGAATCTATTCCCCATTACGATCGACATATTGTCCCTGCTGAAACTGCCGCACGCCAGCATCGGGAAGGCGAGAACTTTGGGCATACTCCCCACGACCCTACGGATACCAAATCAATCCACACCACAGATGGTTACACGGTGGACAATGAAGGCTTGGTGAATAACTACGCGATCGAGCCAGAAATGTATGTCGATGTTCCTGGGGATTTACGTCAGCAAACAGAGCAAGAAGCGGAAGAAAGTGTCCATCAGTTTCATGAGCTATCTGAGGATGAGAAAGGTAAGCTGACATCAGAGCATGACCTACGTCACAAGGGGCCAGGCTTGGTTTAACACATATAAGAACCATAGACTCAGTCTAAACAGGAAAAGCATAAAGAGCGTTTAGGCTGAGTTTCGCTCTGTTCTTTAAAAAGAGGTTTGATAATTGCTATGCCATTCACTGAGATCACCCTTGACGATCTGATGATACTTGAGCAATTTCGCATCGAGCGGCTCCGAAGCTTTTTTGCCGAAAGTTTATTATCTTGCATTATTCAGATCGATCGCCACAGTATGCTGACCATTCACTGCCCAAAGCCCTGGATAGTGGATACTTTACTTATGGAAATAGAAGATTTATGCGATTACGTATGGCTGATTTTAGGCGTTGAATCGCTCTCGCTATATCTCGTCCATGAGGAAATCTTTCACATCGGAAATTACAGGGCTGATAGCGCAAATTGTAAGTTGTGCCAGCGAATCTGACGGGGCTTCTATCTTGCATCAAGAAGTTACTATCGGCTCTGCTATGACGAAGTTTGCAACAAAGAACCACCGATCGCTTCATAGACTAAAACCAAATATCAGGAATTAATTTATGTCTTCCAATCATGCCTCTCTTTACGCAACCCGTATCGATCTAGCTGAAACAATTAGGATTCAGACGATCGCAATTCTCAACCAAACCCTAGCATCCACGATAGATCTCAAATCTCAAGTCAAGCAAGCACATTGGAATGTCAAAGGTCACAATTTTTATCAGCTCCACCTGCTGTTCGATGCTATGGCGACCGAGCTAGAAGAATTTGTGGACATGGTAGCGGAACGGATTACGACGCTGGGTGGCTATGCTCTAGGAACCGCACGCATTGCTGCCAAGCAGTCAGAGCTAGAAGAGTATGAATTTGATGCGGTGGATGGCATGGATCATATCGCGGCTTTAGCCGATCGCTTTGCTATTTACGCTAAGTCCATTCGTCAGGGCATCCATCAAACTGCGGATTTGGGCGATGCGGACACGACCGATCTCTATACCGAAGTTTCGCGTGCGATCGATAAACGTCTTTGGTTTCTAGAAGCCCATTTGCAAACCTCAGCGATTCATACACAAGACCGCTCAATTGCCGCTTATACCTTCGGCGTTGCGTAAATCTTGCCTCCAAACTCCCAGTTTTTAAGGCAAGAATCTCTTGCCCCCTAGGATGGAGGGATTGAGTAGGCGAGAAAATTTGATTTCAGTCCGATAACCATTTACTAGCGAGTTGAATTCATGGTCGAAAATCTGGTTGAAGCTGAATATACGGTTCACGATCTGATTCGGGGGCGCTGGAGTCCGCGTGCATTCTCAAATCGCACGGTCGAACGAGACAAACTGCTGATTTTGTTAGAAGCCTCTCGCTGGGCAGCTTCATCCTACAACGAGCAGCCTTGGGGCTTTATGATTGCCACCCAAGACCAGCCAGCCGAGTATGCCCATTTACTCAGTTGTCTGGTTGAATTCAATCAATCTTGGGCGCAGAGTGCCCCTGTGCTGATGTTGTCAGTTGCCAAACGATGTTTCGATAACAATGGGAAAGAAAATCGTCACGCTTTCCATGATGTCGGAGCCGCCACAAGTAACTTGGCAACTCAGGCGATCGCCCTAGATCTATTCGTTCATCAAATGGCAGGGTTTGATGTTGACAAAGCGCGATCGCTGTTTGGCATTCCAGAAGCTTGGGAACCAGTGGCAGCGATCGCGATCGGGTATTTGGGCGATCCGCAAACCTTACCCGCAGCACTACGAGACAAGGAACTCGAAACCAGAACTCGCAAACCATTAACTGATATGGTTTTCACGGGGAAATGGAGTCAGACATCAGACTTGGTTACGGATTAGGATTTGCCGAAGCATTGAAATTACACCATGAATACTTTTAAAGGAACTAAAATTATGTCAGACAAGCATGAAGTTACGAATTTATTCCCAACCCATGTTGAGGCGGAGGCAGCGGTGTTAGAACTGCAAAAAGCGGGCTTTGACATGACCAAGATTTCGATCATTGGACAAGACTATCAAACCACAGAGCATGTACGCGGGTTTCTGACTTGGAAAGATACTGCTAAGACTGGCGCTGAAGGTGCTGGCTATTGGGGCAGCTTCTTTGGCGGACTCTTTGGCATTCTCTCGGGTGCTGGAGCCTTGTTTATCCCCGGCGTAGGGCCAGTGGTTATTGCTGGGCCAGTTGTTGGTGTGCTAGCGGGCTGGCTCGAAGGAATGATTATTGGCGGTGTGGGTGCTGCTGTAGGTGGTGGATTGGTGGGTGCTCTCGTCGGCTTGGGAATTCCTAAGGAGAAAGCCCTGAAGTATGAGATCGGCATCAAAGCAGGGAATTTTATGGTGATTGTTTCAGGTACGGATGATGAAGTTGCCCAAGCCAAAAAAATTCTACAACATGCAGAACGGACAGCTAGTGAAGCCGTTACGGTTTAAGCAATTCTAATTGCTACCCAAGGGTTTGCTTCTTGCGAGCGATCGCTTGATCTCTTCTCCCAAACCCTACACAGAGAAGGAGGGTAGAACAACTTCCTGTCCCCTCTCTGTGTCGGAGAGGGGCTAGGGGAGAGGTCTACAAAACATCAGTTGAATTACTACAGAATTTGACTTCGGCTTCGATTCCATGCTGCCTGAATGAAGTCGATCTCTGACAAATGACCTAGTTAGGTCAAGGAGAAATCAATGGGAATTCAGTTGTCTGGGACTCATAAGACCACTTACAATGCTGTCTTTCAGCACCCGATCGCTCGGAATCTTCAGTGGCACGATGTGCGCTCGATGTTAAATGCCCTCACCGATGTCACAGAGGAGCACAACGGCAGTATCAAATTTGCGCGGAATGGCGAAACCCTGACGGTTCACCCTCCGCGCCACAAAAATTTCTCTGACGTTCAAGACCTGATGCAGATTCGTCACTTCCTTGAGCGTTCCGCTGTACCCGAACAGGCAGCGATCGCGGATGGGATTCACCTACTAGTCATCATCGATCGTCGTGAGGCAAGAATTTACAGAACGGAGATGCATGGCACTGTGCCAGAGCGAATCGTACCTTACGACCCCGATGGTTCGCACCGACACCTACACAATGTCGATGACGATGCGAACGGTCAGCGCCAGCACGAACTCAAACCCTTCTACGATGCGATCGCGCGATCGCTGAGCGGTGCAGAAAAGATCCTCATCTTTGGCAGTGCGACGGGAGCAAGCAGCGCGATGGACTATCTGCTAGCTGAACTCAAACAACACCATCACGAACTTGCCGAGCGCGTTATTGGTACGGTCATCGTAAACGAACAACATATGACCGAAGACCAGCTACTGGCAAAAGCACGGGAATTTTACAACTCCACTCCAACCCATGTAAAGAACGCGGAGATATAGATATGTCAAATCAAACCAGCGAACCCAATGTCTCTAATCGTAAAGCCTACATGGTAGGTGGCGGAATCGGCTCCTTGGCAGCCGCTGCCTTTATGATTCGCGATGGCGGTATCCAAGGGGGTAATATTACAATCTATGAAGCCATGCCTGTTTTAGGCGGAAGCCTTGATGGTGCCGGTGGTCCCAAATATGGCTATACCCTTCGCGGTGGAAGGATGCTGACAACTGATAACTACGAATGCACTTGGGATCTGTTCAAATCCATCCCTTCGGTAAACTTCCCTGACAAGACGGTGTTTGATGAGACGATCGCCTTCAACGATCGCCACAAGCCTCATTCCAGTGCGCGACTCGTAGATCGAAATCGTGCCAAGATCGATGTCGAGTCGATGGGTTTTTCGATGCAAGACCGCATTGAGCTGGTCAAACTCACCGAGGCTGACGAAGAGAAACTCGGCACCAGTCGCATTACAGATTGGCTATCGCCACCCTTCTTTCAAACTAATTTTTGGTACATGTGGTCAACCACGTTTGCCTTTCAACCTTGGCACAGTGCGATCGAATTTAGACGTTATCTCCATCGATTTATGATGGAGTTTTCACGAATTGAAACCCTCGCTGGGGTTAAGCGCACGATCTATAATCAATTCGATTCCCTGGTACGACCGTTGGTAAGTTGGCTGAAGGCACAGGGTGTGAAATTTGTGGTTGATTGCACGGTAACAGACTTCGATCTAAAGACCGAAGAGGACAAGATTGTCGTTAAGGCAATCAAGTACCGAAGCGATCGCAGGAAAGAAACCATGGCGATCGGTGATGACGATCTGGTTTTCTTTCAAAATGGTTCGATGACTGATGCATCGAGTTTTGGGTCAATGACGAAAGCACCCAAGCACCTGACTAAAAAAGACAGTGGTGGCTGGGAGTTATGGGAAAAATTGGCATATGACCATCCCGAGTTCGGCAGTCCATCGGTGTTTAACTCCACGATTCCAGAGTCGTTTTGGGAATCCTTTACGGTGACGCTCAAGGATACGACTTTCTTTAACCAGATGCAGGTATTCTCTGGTAATGAGGCTGGGACTGGCGGTTTGGTAACCTTCAAAGATTCCAATTGGCTCCTGTCGATCGTACTGGCGCATCAGCCCCACTTTATCGATCAACCTACAGATGTCCAAGTGTTTTGGGGATATGCCCTGCACCCCGATCGCATGGGTAACTTTGTGCCTAAATCGATGTCTGATTGTAATGGCGAAGATATCTTGCAAGAGCTTTGCGGTCATCTAAATTTCGATCTGGAGACGGTCGCATCTGCCAACTGTATTCCCTGCCGAATGCCCTACATTACCAGCATGTTTATGCCCCGTGCCCACACGGATAGACCGTTACCCGTGCCAAAGAACTCTAAGAACCTTGCCTTTGTCAGCCAGTTTGTCGAGATTCCCGAAGATGTCGTGTTTACGGTGGAGTATTCCGTGCGAGTGGCACAGATAGCAGTCTACGAACTCCTCGGCATTGAAAAAGAAATCCCGCCGATTCTGCATCACGATCGGTCTGTCAAAGTAAAACTTGATGCGGTAATTAAAGCATTTCAATAATTCGCCAATTCAAATCTGAAGTGTAACACCTAGAGGCTTTTGATGATTTCAGAATAAAGATATGAGAAAAGTTTTTCTAACATTATTTCTTGGGATTTTATCCTGTATTTGTATTTTAGCGATCGCCCCAATGCCAGTCATAGCTAACAACCTAATCCCTCAAGCCCAATTATCGGAAGCGATCGATCGCTTTTTAACTTCGCTTCCTCTTGACTATTTCACAATCAAAAGCATAGAAGATCTCAAAAATATTATCAAAAGCGACAATGCTTTATTAATTGATGTTAGGCAGCCTTCTGAATATGCTTCTGGGCACATTCCAAATGCCATGAATATCCCCTTGCAAACCTTAACCGCAAATCTTGATAAAATCCCCCAAAATCAGCCGATCGTTCTCTATTGTACAACGGGCTATCGATCGGCAATGGGAGTAATGACTTTGCAAATGTTGGGACATACTAACGTGAGGGCTTTTCCTCCCAGCATTCAGGGTTGGAAAGCAGCAGGAGAACCTTTGGAAAAGTAAGAGATAATTACTTGTGCTGCTAGACCCAATCGAGGATCGTGAGGGAGAGAAGAGATAAGTCTTCCTCTAATCAAAGGAATGAATTCAAAGAGAGGATTTTTTATGATTGGATATTTTCTGAGAAAGATATTTTCCCATTTCTTTTTGCTGTTAACTATTGTTTCGATGGTATCTCTGGGGTTAGGAACCTTTACGGATCTCCATGCAGCCGCAGCCATTACGCAACTTCAAGAAGCCCCTGGACAAATGGTTTACCAATCTAGGCAAACCCTCAAAGATCAGCATGGAAATAGCTGGCAAGCGATCGCATTTAAACGGATTCCTCCCAATGGTAAAACGAGCTTCGATCTGCGTTTAGTTGGTTTTCCAGGTATGGTAGACATCGATCGCAGCAAACCTTTATTGTTGGCTAATTCGCTAGGCGGAACCTTGACCGCTGATGATACTTCGAGTTTTATTTTTACGGATTTGTCAGCACCAGAACCTAGCGTAGGACAGTATAATCTTCAGCCGATATTGCCGAAGTTACAGGTAGAAATCCCTCTCATGTTGATTCTGTCAGCGAGCAATGGTGAAGAGATTCATCTATCGGTTCCACCATCTTTTGTGCAAGAGTGGCAAACGCTCTTTTCTGCCAAAGAATAGATCTGAGGAGTTGCAATTGGTTTCTGGGGTATGCCATTAATTCGTTTGTGAGATTTTGCATATGCTGACTCGACGACAAACTATTTTTGCCCTTACCGCCCTAGCGGGTGGGTCGGCTGCCTATGTAGGGGCGTCTTTTCATAATGCTGCGAGTCGATACAACGAGGCGGTGCGAAACACATGGCGAAATTCTGCTAACAATCCGCCTATTGGGGCATTTGCGATCGATCGCGAACTGGTTCGCTATGCCACACTGGCGGCATCAAGCCATAATACGCAATGCTGGAAATTTCGGATAGAAGCTCGGTCGATCGACATCTTGCCAGATTTGACGAGAGAATGCCCTGCTGTCGATCCCGATCGCCATCACATGTTTGTCAGTTTGGGCTGTGCAACTGAGAATTTGGTGCAAGCGGCGCAGGCTTTTGGTAAGCATGGAGCAGTAAGTTTTGACCCTGCGATCGCAGATATTGTAAAAGTGACCTTAGAACCATCCAAAGCAGTTAGATCGCCACTCTTTGAGGCAATTCCGACAAGACAATGTACTAGAGCCGAGTATGACGGCAGAAAATTAAGCAATGACGACTTGAAATCCCTTGAATCTGCGGGTCGCGGTCAGGGTGTCGATATTTTATTGGTTACTGAAAAAGAAAAGGTCGAGAAAATCCTTGAGTATGTGGTTCAGGGCAATACGATGCAGATGAGCGATCGCGCCTTTATGGATGAACTGGAATTCTGGATTCGATTTGGTTATGACGAAGTAGTAAACAAGGGAGATGGGTTATTTTCAGCTTCCTCAGGAAATCCAGTGCTTCCCCGATGGCTGGGAATGAAACTGATGAATTTATTTTTCTCGTCAAACAGTGAGAATGATAAATATGCCAAGCATATCCGTAGCTCTGCGGGCATTGCTGTATTCGTGTCCGAACACAATGATAAGCAACATTGGGTGGAAGTTGGACGATGCTACGAACGTTTCGCCTTACAAGCTACTGCCCTAGGCATCAAAAATGCCTTCTTAAACCAGCCTGTCGAGGTTTCGACTTTGCGATCGCAGTTCGCTTCCTTTCTTGGTATTGGCGATCGTCGTCCAGATCTGGTTGTTCGTTTTGGATATGGACTGGAAACTCCTAGATCGCTGCGGAGATCGCTGGATGAAGTAATAGACTGTCACAGTGATGCCTGTTAACGGAATTTTAGCGCAAATCTCAAAAGCTCCACTCCATTAGTGTGGAAAAAAATGCGGAGAAAGTATTTATGTCGGCAAAAGTTGCGCTTATAACTGGACAAATCATACCAATTTAAAGACCAAGGGTAACAGATCTAGCATGTGGTTAAGAATTACAGTGTCTTGCATTTCCTATCTGTTGCTTTCACCAATTAAATTGGTATCACAATTAATGATGGCGGTTCGTTTTTGCTAACTGCTGCCGATGGATCTATTGACTAGACATAGACAAAATAGCAATTGCGTCCCTTTTGCTTGGCCTTATAGAGAGCCCGATCGGTTTGCTCAAGTAAAATGCTTGGTTGTTGGGTTTCCGTAGGAACAAGTGTGGCAATTCCTAAACTAGTTGTAACAACATCACTTACATAAGAATTTTCGTGGGCAGTAGACAGATCGAGAATTGCCTGTTGAATCAGTTCAGTAACAATGATTGCGCCTTGTGTAGTTGTATTAGGAAGAATGACAGCAAATTCCTCACCCCCATAACGAGCTATTAAATCTGTAGAGCGCTGTAAGGCTTGTTTTACAGTCTGTGCCAGTGTTGTTAGACAAAGATCCCCTGCGGGATGTCCATATAAATCGTTGTAGCCTTTAAAACAATCAATATCCAATATAATCAAAGATATTGGTTGCTGCTCCCGTAGCGATCTATGCCACTCACGATGGAGCGATTCATCAAAGCATCGACGATTGCCAATTTGGGTCAAAGCATCCACAAGAACAAGATGTTCTAGCTCCTGATTTACTTTGGTTAATTCTGCTGCTGATTGTCTGAGATCTTGCTCGATCTGTTTGTGCTCAGTAATCTTCTGTTCTAACTGGACAACTTCTTGTTTGTGTTGTTCTAATTTTTGATGACAGTCTGCCAGAAGTTCTGGTTTATCTTCAAAGACAACACACTCATCTTCGACCTTACCAAATAGTTGCTCAGTCTGAACTTTTGTCACAAGGCGAACTCCCTTTCCCTTTTCCCGCGATTTGATGTCTTCTATAGCAGTTTCCAAGGGTCTTTCAGTATAAATCACAATCTTCGCTCCTGATAATTAAATCTAGGACTTGTAACTAACCCCGATGGTGCAGCACAAGTCCTAAAAAATCTAGTGAGAAGCGGATTCTAGTCGCCGATCTTGAATCTGACTCTTGGCGATTTTAAAATCTGTCGCAAGTTGTTTCTGTTGCTCGTCGCCAAAACTACTGTGAATGCGAGGGAACATTTCCTCTTCTTCTTCTCTCACATGGGCATTTACAGCCAATGCTAAAAGCTCTACCGCAGCTTTAAATGCCACCGTATCTTCACAGTTCATCGCTTTGATCTGTTCGAGCGTTTGCTTCATTTCCGCCTGTTCGTCATACAGTTTCTGAACGTCATTGAAATAAGGACGCACAACTGCATAGACAACTTTCTCCTCGGCTTCGGCGTGAGCGCTCAAATCTTGATAGACTTGACCAAAATACTCCTCTAGCTTCTGAGAGTCGTCAGTGGCTTTAATCTGAGCAAAGAGAGTGTATACCTTAGCGTGATCGAGACGAATCAGATCGCAGATATTAATCTCACGATCGTTACGACTGATGAGACTGCCAGCAATCCCACTCAGCGCAGCGATGGTATCCTGTACCCTTGACCACAGACCGCTGTCTGAAGGCTTACCAGTTAGCTCCATCGTACTCAGAGATTCCATAATCCCTTTAAGTTGCTCTTCATGTCCGCGATTTTCAAAGTTAACTGTATTAAGCGGGGCGATCGCTACAGCAATGTCCGCACCGACCACTTGACCAGCCTTGTGAACGAGAACTCCTGCCATTGCTTGAGTATGCTTGAGAATTTCATGCTTTGCCACCTTTTCAAACAAAGTGAGATCTGTATCTTCCATCATCTTCTCGGCTTCTTCGATTTCCCTCTGCATTGTAGGGTTTGGTTCAGCTTTAATTCCATACTGAACGATCACAGTGTCAATGATACCCAAGTTTTTCTGATCGTCTTTGAGAAAGCCTTCTAACCGATTCGTGATTTCTCGATCGGGACAGGCTGCAATCAGACTCTTTTCATTAGCAATTAGCAGGTTTTGAGTTGCTTTCATGTCTGCCAATTTGACAGCGATTGCCGTGCGTTTGGTATCTTCGAGTGTTACTGACATTGACGATTACTCCTTAATGTTATAGTTAAGAAAACGGTACTTCTCTTAATAAAAATGATGACGTTGGCATGTCCAACTACTTGATTGACTTGATGAACTTGCTCTACTACGAAACAAAGTGTAATAGAACTCACGCTCTACTACACTTTGTTTGCAAAGTGCGAAGCAGTCAACAGAGTGTTTTATCGTTGACTTGCTTTAGAAGCTCGATTCCAAGCATCTTTTACTGCATGTTGAGCTTTTTCCCAAGGTAATCTTGCAGCATGATTTGTTTCATAATCACGCTGCAAATCTGTCTCGACTTCGCTGTAAGACCGATCGTTCTGACCATAGCGATCGTAGCCTTCATAGCCAATGCGATAGGCTGGTTCATAATCTTCGTAGGTTTTATCTTTGTCAACATAGGAACTAGAAGTATAAGCCTCTTGCCAATTGGTTGCTTCAAAAGTGGGATTCGCTTTCTCAGCCACACTTTTACCAGTCAAACCGCCAGCGACTGAGCCGATCGCCGCACCAACTACCGCACCAATGGGACCACCAACTACACCGCCGACGACTGTGGCTACAGTGCCAACACTTGCTGCTCCCACACCTGTTCCGACAGGATGCGATCCCACTTCTCCAGAAATCGGATCGAGGTTAGCATCGGGTTGCGTATCAGGGTTCATAGTTTTATTCGTCATGGTTATTTATCCTCTAAAAAATCTATTTGCAATTTATCCAAAATCTCAGAATTGAAAGCATCTCTCTTACTCAATCAGCGATGAGTAATTAAGAGGTTCTATTAACTAAGCGAATTCCATACAGTAAGACTACTGCGCCAATGGTTGCCACAATCAAACTGCCAATCAAGCCCCCACCTGTGGAAATACCAAAGGTATTGAATAGGAAACCTCCCAACAATGCACCAATGATACCGATAACAATATCGCCCAGCACACCGAAGCCACCACCTTGAACTAGTTGACCAGCTAAAGCTCCTGCCACTAGTCCGATAAAAATAAACCAAATAAAGTCCATAGATTTTTTCTCTGTTTATCCATTGAAAGTACATGTGAATAAGAGAATAGTTAGCGTAAAGCGTTGACTATTCTCTTACTAGATTTACTGTCCTAAGAAACTTTTGACAGAATCAATGGCTTCATCGACTTTGTTACCAGCTTTTTCAGGTAAGTCTTTGGTTCCATCCTTAACTTCATCGGCGCGATCGCCTGCCATTTTCTTAGCTTTGTCTACACCATCACCAATTTTTCCCTTGGCATCCTTAGCGACATCCTTCGCTTTGCCAATATTTTCCTTGGTGCCTTCTTTCACATTTTTAGCCAAGTCCTTCGCACGGTTTCCTGCTTCTTTAGCAAAGTCTTTGGAGGTCTCTGCAACCTTGTCAATCACCTTGTCGGTTCTACCATCTCGAAGATCGCGACCGATTTCCTTGGTGACACCCGCAACTTTATCAATCGCCATGTCCGTTTTCACTCCTTGTGTCACCTTACTGACTCGATCGCCAATAATGTTAGCCAAGGGAGATGCGATCGCCCTTGGACTAAAAAAGGTAACTTGCAACATCAAAACTAGTAGGAACCCAAAGGCTAAAAGAAGTACTTTCTGTACACCGTTTAAGCCAGTGGTAACTGAAGAATTAAAATGAGGGGCTCTGCCACCATCTAAGATATTAGCCATGTATTTCACCTAGTGTTTTGCCTGTAATGTGTTAGCTAAGATTCAACCTAACAGGCAATTGTTCGATCTCATGTTTTGGAAAGGTATGACTTGATTGAATTGCATCAAAATCAGATAAATCTTTACAATAAATCTCTCCATTTGTCGTTGGAGTAGTTATATGAGAACCACTACAATTGTGTCAGGATTGTTTAGATACTGAGATGAACTTCATTTTCACCTGCTTACCATCCAGTCATTCCAGTTTGTATGAGTGGTTGGATTATTGCGATCGACTCTTCTATCTCTTAATTTGTAGGCTTTTCTATTTCACACAGTTTTACATTTGCTAGATTCTAGGTATCAAGAGATTGGTTGTAAGCGTGGTACTCGTAGAGGGTTCTTTCAAGATATTCTCTCTCTTACCAAGTACTTTATCTTTGAGAGTTGGCAACATTTAATCGAATTTATGCTTAGCGATGCTCCTGTGTTTGCAGATTCGTGTTAATTTCATTACTGCGTTATGTATCATTTATTACGGTTTTGAATTTGGAATTGCTGTGTATAAAGACGTTACCTTTTTAGATGAACGCCGATAGCCTTGAGGAATTTACGATATTTCTAAGATAAATGCGCCAAAACGAATGTACTGAGAGATTCCTGAAGCGAAGCGATCGCAATTTGGTTAATTACTTCCGCAGCAAAGGCATAGGTGAGTAGACTCGCCGAACTTGCCGCATCAATACCTCGACTTTGCAGATAGAAAACCTCCTCAGCATCCAATTGGCTGACGGTAGCACCGTGAGCGCATTTGACGTTATCCGCAAAGATTTCCAATTGGGGTTTGGTATCGATTCGTGCCTTGGCAGATAGCAATAGGTTGCGGCTGAGTTGCCGCGAATCTGTCAGTTGCGCGGGTTTTGCCACTTGAATTTTGCCATTAAACACGGCATGACCGCGATCGCCTGCTATACACTTGTGCAATTGATTGCTCGACCCGTGGGGATAGTCGTGGGACATGCATGAATGCGTATCTGCTAAGCGTTGACCATCCATGAGAGCTAGCCCATTTAAATGAGTTTCGGTTTGTTCGCCCATTTGTCTGGCGTGTAAGTTATGCCGAGAGAACTTCGCACCAAGGCTAATCGTGTTGCCTTGATAGACACTGTGACGACTCTGTGCGATCGCGGTATTCGCCACCCAAAAGGCTTCATTGCCTTCCTGCTGCACTTTTGTGTGATTGACTTGGGCGGCTTCAGCCAACCAAATTTCGGTGACCGCATTGGTAAAATAGGACTGTGAATCCATACCCACATAGGTTTCCACCAGAGTAACCTTACTATGGGCTTCAGCAACCACCAAACAACGCGGCTGAGAAATAATTCCACCATCAGCCGAGACAAATAATAGCTGGATGGGAGCTTCTATACTTACGCCTTTGGGAATGAGTACGACCGCAACATCTTTCGCCAAACTGCTCAGACAAGCCGTATTCAGCGTAGCAAAGAAGTCTTGGGTGTCAGGATGCTTGGCTAGATGCGATCGCAAGATCGGGGCAATATCGTCGCCAATTGTTCCCAAGGTTCCAACAATTACGCGATCGAGATTCTGGGTATGCGAATACTGAGAACTAAATGAGCCATTGATGAATGTGAGTAGGTTCCCTGTGGCTTCTGGAATCGTCGCTTTTTCGATCGCCTGTGCGATCGCGTAATCTACCGTCCGATCCGCTTCGGATCGGGTTGGCGTTAACTTCGCAAGGTCAGAAATGTCGGTAAACTTCCATTCCTCGTCTTTGGTGGTGGGGAACTTGAGCGTTGTGAGGCGATCGCGGGCTTCTTGCTGAACTTCGGCTAAGTATTTGTTTGTGAGAGTCTCTGGGGCTAAAGCTTCGGGTTTGTATAGCGCTAAAATCTGATTGGCGAATTTAGAGCGATCGGCGATCGCGGCAAATTGAGAGGGGGACTGTCCGTTAGAAATTTGCTTGGAAACTTGAATTGTCATCTCGCCACCTCAAGTACTTCCTCTTCTTTTAACCAGTCGTAGCCTTTTTCTTCTAGTTCCAAAGCTAATGCCTTGTCACCTGTGAGGATGATGCGACCACCTTCCATGACATGAATAAAATCAGGGATAATGTAGTTAAGCAGGCGCTGATAGTGGGTAATCACGAGAGAGCAGTTTTCCGCATTGGAGAGGTGATTGACACCATTTGCCACAATTCGCAGCGCATCGATATCCAGCCCTGAGTCAGTTTCGTCTAAAATCGCTAGGGTTGGCTCTAAGATTGCCATTTGCAGGATTTCATTTCGCTTCTTTTCGCCACCCGAAAAGCCTTCATTCACACTACGGCTTAAAAACGAGGGATTCATTTCCACGACATGCAACTTCTCTTGAATGAAATCATCGAAGTCAATCAGATCCAACTCGGCTAGACCTTTTGACTTTCTAACGCTGTTATAAGAGAGGCGCAAAAAATCAGAATTGGTGACGCCAGGAATTTCTAAAGGATATTGAAAGGCTAAAAATATACCCGTTCTTGCTCGTTCCTCTGGTTCTAATTCCAATAAACTCTCGCCTTTATAGAGAATTTCGCCCCCTGTGACCGTATAGGCAGGATGACCTGCTAGTACTTTGGATAAGGTGCTTTTACCCGAACCGTTTGGCCCCATAATCGCATGGACTTCACCAGCTTTAATCTCTAGATTTAGCCCGTTCAGAATTTGGACTCCATCAACTTCCGCAGTCAAATCCTTGACTGATAAAATTACTTCACTATTTTCGACAATCATTTCTTTTTTCTTAACAGTTAGCTTAAATTGTAATGTTTTTGGAGTAATGGAAGTTCATAGCGATTAGAGAGAACTCTTTAACATTTGCGTAGCCTGTTCGAGGATTTCCTTGATAACGTCACTTCGAGCTTAGCATGAGCAAGTGTGCGATCGTAGGCATTATCCAACACTATTCTCTAATTTCAGTGCCAAGAGCTTATCGGCTTCCACTGCAAATTCCATAGGCAAAGCATTAAAGACTTCTTTACAGAAACCGCTAATAATCATGGAAACCGCATCTTCCATAGAAATACCGCGTTGCTGAAAATAGAACAGTTGCTCCTCGCCAATTTTGGAAGTAGATGCCTCATGTTCGACCTTCGCGGTATGGTTTTGCACCTGAATGTAAGGGAAAGTATTCGCTTGGGAATCGCTGCCGATTAGCATGGAGTCACATTGGGAATAGTTTCTTGCGCCTGTGGCATTGGGGTTGATTTTAACTAATCCACGATAGCTATTTTGAGAATTCCCAGCCGAGATTCCTTTAGAAATAATTTTGCTGCGTGTATTCTTGCCAACGTGAATCATTTTTGTGCCCGTGTCGGCTTGCTGCTTGTTATTTGTCAGCGCCACGGAATAGAACTCACCCACGGAGTTATCACCCGCTAACACGCAACTGGGATATTTCCATGTAATCGCCGAACCCGTTTCTACCTGAGTCCATGAGATTTTGGAATTTACACCCGCACAAAGACCGCGCTTGGTGACAAAGTTGTAAATGCCACCCTTGCCATTTTTGTCGCCCGCATACCAATTTTGCACGGTGGAATACTTGATTTCGGCATTATCCAAGGCTACCAATTCTACAACTGCGGCGTGGAGTTGATTTGTATCGAACATCGGTGCAGTGCAACCTTCGAGATAGCTGACATAGCTGCCTTCCTCGGCAACGATCAGGGTGCGCTCAAATTGACCTGCATCGACGTTGTTAATCCGAAAATAAGTAGACAAGTCCATGGGGCAACGCACGCCCTTGGGGATATAGCAGAAGGAACCATCGGTAAATACGGCGGCGTTAAGTGCGGCATAATAGTTGTCGGCGATCGGCACGACGCTACCCAGATACTTTTCGATCAGTTCGGGGTAATCATGCATCGCTTCTGAGATCGAGCAGAAAATCACGCCCACTTTCGCCAGGTCTTTTCTAAATGTTGTGGCGATCGAGACGCTATCAAATACGGCATCGACGGCAACGTTCGATAGGCGCTTTTGCTCCGAGATCGGAATCCCCAGCTTTTCAAAGGTTGCCAACAGTTCGGGATCGACCTCTTCGAGGTTATCTAACTTTTTCTTTGCTTGTTTTGGAGCCGAATAATAGACGATGTCTTGAAAGTCAATTTTGGGATAGCTCACATGCGCCCAGGCTGGTTCTTCCATTTTTAGCCACTGGCGATAGGCTTTGAGTCGAAATTCCAACATAAATTCGGGCTCATTTTTCTTAGCCGAAATCATGCGGACGACATCCTCACTGATGCCACGAGGAATTGTATCCGACTCAATCTGGGTGACGAACCCGTACTTATACGGTTGGTTGACTAACGCCTGAACCGTTGCAGTCATCTCTTTCTAAGGCTCCTAGTGTTTGTGTGTGAATCCCTGTGCTTAGACTCCTCATTTCTGGGAGGTGGGTTTAGGGGACTAAAACAACTTACTTGTTTCTTAACTACATTTTAGGTTACATTAGCAACATACAAGTTGTCAAAGTCATTTTTGCATCATATCTCGCCCATGAAACCGCCAAGTATTCCTATAGAGCAGGCTTCAACCAAGCAAGATATCTTACAGCACCTTTTAAGGCAGGGGCAGGCTTCCGCGATCGAACTAGCTGAAAACCTGGATATTAGTCCGCAGGCGATCCGCCGCCATCTTAAAGATTTAGAAACCGAGGGGTTAATTCAGCACTCTGTCGAACAAGCAGCAGGGATGGGTAGACCCCAACATATTTATCAACTCAGTTCTAAGGGGCGCGATCGCTTCCCAGATCGCTATAACCAATTTGCCGTGAGTTTCTTAGATACCCTGATTGAAACCGTGGGTGAAGATCAGGTTGACCAAGTTTTACATAAACAATGGCAGCGCAAGGGCATCGAGTATCGCAATCTTTTAGGGAATGGCTCGTTACAAGAACGTCTAGAAAAGCTCGTACTGCTGCGTCGCTCGGAAGGCTACGTGGCGGAATGGTATGCCGTGGAGACCAACGGTCAGCCTAGCTTTATTTTTACGGAATATAACTGCGCGATCGCTCACGTCGCCGAATCTTTTCCCAGCGTGTGCGGTCATGAGCTAGAGATGTTTGGTGTTGCGCTCAACTGCACGGTCGAGCGCACGCACTGGATGGTGGATGGCGAACATCGCTGTGGATATTTAGTTCGGGCGATCGCTTCATAAAGGATTCAAGGGGCAACACGGAATTCATTATTTCGTTCTTGATTTATTTACTCTGGTGCTTTGTCAGTCGATCCCGTCGAGGGGGGGAGTGGTTTACCGAGAGTTATTCAGCTGCCCCAGAGATACTATTAAGGCTGAAGAGTACACGAAACAAACAGGACGCAAACCAGGGGGACGAGTTCCTGCTCCCCCCCCTTTGAGCATTGGTGACAAAGACCAATACAATTTCACCGACCCTGAATCGCGGATCGTGAAAAATAGTGGAAACCAAGGATTTGACCAACATTACAATTGACAAATTGTAGTTGACCAACTTGCCTTATTGATTGTCTCTAACACTCTCTCCAATCATACTAACGACCAACTTGAGACAATGCTCACTCTTGATGCGATTAACCCTAGAGTTGGCAAGGCTAAACGGGCAGCGTTTGATGCAGGTTACTTCAGTGAGACCAATATTGAAAGATTTCAATCACGCCAAGTTGAGCCTTTCATTGCGACAGGACGACAACCTCATCACTCGTATTTGCACTCTCTTTTAGCTCAACTAACAGAACCTCTTGGAGAAGATGCGACCCTACAATTGAAGATGAAATATAAGTTGCAATCTGAGGAAGGAAAAGCATTTTATCGTTTACGCAAGAGAACTGTTGAACCAGTCTTTGGTATTATCAAAGAGTCTATGGGATTTCGTCAGTTCTCTTTGCGTGGCTTGACTAAATCCACTGGAGAATGGAACCTTGTTTGTTTAGCTTTCAATTTCAGACACCTATACCAACTCATGTTGAAAAAAGTTATTTCTCCGACAAGCTGCTTGGCAAGGAGACTTGCAAGGAGAGGCGCTTATACAATCAATCATTAATAGAAGGGGTGGAAAGTCAGGGTTGCTAGGACTCCAGTGACAACGGAAGCAACCAAGGTGTAACTCCAGAATTTTCCAGCTTCAGGATTTGTCCCTAGTGCCGTGTCTTCGCGACTGGCGGTAAAGAACAACGACCAAGCTTGAGTAGCACTGATCGGCGCAAATTTGTTGAAGTCATCTAAAAATACCGTAGGAGTAAATAGATTGCGACCTTCGTAGTTAAATGTAGTTTTCATAAGTCTTCCCTTTAAAGTTGTGAATGTTGTGGATAGAAGCGAGTTGGAAATGGAATGACGATCTAGTCTAGACGTTGGTTAGCCACCAGATTAGACCGTGACCGGTTACAATTTCCATGGCGAGTAATGAGACAAAACCAATCATGGCGAGGCGACCGTTGAGCAGTTCTGCGTAGGGAGTAAAACCTGCTTGTACTGCTTCTTCTAAATAAACTTGGGGTTCGATCGCGTAGTTGTTGAGAATGCCGTCGTTGTTGAGTGTGTATCCGCTTTTCATTGGTTTGATTCCCTAATTCCGTGTATGTAAAGTAATGTAACAGGCATTCCCATATGATGAATCTAGCTAAAGGCTTGTCTGTAAGCGATCGCTAGCATTCACAAAGACTTATGTAATTTGAGGGATGTCTTTAGATAGAGGTAAATCCACCTAATTCTGTTAACCTGCCGTTTCAGGAATTTCCATAGGGAAGTCGATATTTTTCGTACAGGAAAGATAGAGGGAACTCCAAGTTCGTACTCGTACTTTATGTCCTGCTGCGCATCCCAATCCAGATAGTCTTTGGGGGACATGAGGCGATCGCTATATTGGGGCTGAGCAACCATAAATGCTTTTCAATCATTATCGATGACGATCTTAGCAAAGTGCGATCGCTTCATTATCCCTATAGTGCTAGCAATCGGAACTTTACTAGGCACAGATCGGGTAATCAAGTAACTCAAGGGCAGATCTAGCTGCATCTAAGTCATAGGGAAAGGGTCTGGGTAAAGGACGGTAATCTCTTTCGTCAGTCCCGCCATGACGCAGCACGGCATTGACCATGAGGCAAGGCTCATCGCTAAAGTTGATCGCCGCATGGGGAATACCTCTAGGAATTTTCACCACAGCAGGTTTGCGATCGCTCAGCCCAATATAGTCATACTTGCGATTTTGCAAAATCACCAGCACAAAGCTCCCCCTTACTACCAAAAGCTGGTCGGTCTGAAAGTGATGTACAAATAAGTCGTCATTGGCTCCCCCTGCTACCTGTACGAGCATAGTTTCATGACTGGACTGAGGTGTAAAAAACTCAGCCATCCCACTTTTGATTGAGAATAAGTTTCTAACTTCGACACGACTAATTAATCCCATATCTAGATGTCTCCGTATCGTTACCAACAAGGTCAGCCTATATCAGAAATATTTTAACATTTGTCACTTGAGACACGAAAAGCGCCAATTCTGTGATATGGGTTTCGCATAATTAGCGATCGGTTGCGGGTTGAATTTGATACCGTAAGAATAGTTCGTCTTCATGACGGTAAAGCGATCGCAGCTTTAACTGGGGTAGATCGCCCGTACCCATGCCATAGCCAGCTCCAGCGATTACGGATGAATTTTCCACGCCACCCACAAGACGAGGAGAGAGCGTCAGAAATATCTCATCGCACCATCCCTGAGAAATAAAGGCATAGTTAAGCGAGGGCCCCCCTTCGACCAGCAATCGCTGCACGCCAAACTGAGTAAATAATCTGTGGAGCATTTCCCCTAAATCTACTTCACCTGAAACTGCCCCACCATTCGCACCATATTTCGAGGCATTACGCAATAACCGCACCACGATCGCTTTTTGAGACAACTCCCGTTCTACGGATTCCAGAGCCGATTCCCCCAAAAACACCACGCGCAAATCTCTGCCTGCTGCCCAGAACTGATGCTCTGTAGGTAAGTTGCCACGATTGCTAACCACAATTCCCAAGGGTTGAGGTCGATCGGGAAAATGCAGCGATCGCTCTTCTGCTAACTCTGGTGAAACCGTGGGAATAAATGGATCGACTCGTAAAGTGCCTCCGCCAACCAAGACCCCATCCATCTGAGCACGTAGTCGCTGCATTAATTTGCGATCGGGTCTAGACCCTAAACCTGTAAGCTCGCCAGCGTGGGTAGTTGCTTTGCCATCGACACTAGACACCATATTAAAGACAATGTAAGGACGCGTGCGCGGTTCGCCTGACTGAAAAAAAGGTATTCCTTCTGTAGGAAACCCCAATTCTTCAAAAGTGTAGATTAAATCGTGGGAGGTATAGAGACCGTTGAACATATTATCGTTACGTGATTACTGCTTTAACAGTTCGATCGGTTGACCTTCCGCTTGCCATGTTTTACCATCTTCGGAAACTTTAAAGATAGTTGGTTCTGCATTTTGAGGTGGCTTCTGACCGTTGGCGGTCTCTACCTGCGAAATCACCTTTCTGCTATCGGGTTTGCTATCTAATTTGATCGTGCCAGTGGTTTTGACTTCCTGTCGATCTAGTTTTAGAGTAGCTTCAAAGGAACCATCGGGCTTAATCAACCACTTACCAGAAATATCTTTAATCCCCTGCTTTTGGGCTGCCTGCATTGCCTCATCCCCAAAACTGGTTTTGTATTCTCCTGCCAAAGACTCCAGTGTTAATGGAGCTACCTTAGGATCAATTTTTGGAGCGCTTTTACTTGGAGCGCTACTAACAGAAGCTTGAGGCGTAGGGTTAGATGAGGCTTGGGGCTTTGATGAAGCTACAACGGAGGCGGGCGGTGGTGAAGCTACAGTTCCTGAAGTTTGTTGACAAGCTGCAAGGCTGGTGACAAACGAGACGGTGGCAGCGATGCCAAGCAGTCTATGCGTGATTTTGGTCGTTAACACTTAACTGATGTGCTTTAGGTTTAGATGGTTATAGCTTAGATCGTAGCGTAGGAATTTTATTCCTAAATCTAGCCTTGAGGTCAGAGAGTTTTGCCAGAGCTTATCTCAACAGATTGTTGGAATATCCATAAATTACAAATCTTGATGGGTTTAATATGATTTTTCTGATAAATTTCTTAAATCAAGGCTAAAAGGCTGAGGATAAACAACAGTTAGACGGGTAAAATTGTACAAACTGAGAGGAGCTATACCTGTGAATAAGACCATCTTGCCCTTACTTGCGATCGCTACCTTTTCCCAACTTGCAGGAATTTCAGGAATTGGTCACGCTTCGGCACAATCAATTATTCCAGCCAACGATCTTGGTACAAATGTTTCCCAACAAGGCAACAGATTTGATATCGGCGGGGGCACACAGGCAGGTGCGAATCTTTTCCACAGTTTTCAGCAGTTTGGTTTAAATCAAGGACAAATTGCTAATTTTCTCTCAAATCCCAGCATTCAGAATATCCTCAGTCGGGTTGTAGGTGGCGATCCGTCTGTAATCAACGGCTTAATTCAACTCACGGGTGGTAACTCCAATCTCTACATCATGAATCCTGCGGGGATTATCTTTGGCGCGAATGCCAGTTTAAACGTTCCCGCCGCTTTCACCGCCACAACTGCGAATGGTATTCAAGTTGGGAATAACTGGTTTGGAATTAATACCAGTGTCGATACGATCAAAACCCTTACGGGATCTCCGAATGGGTTTGGTTTTGCCAATCCCGTTCCTTTGGGAGGGACAGTTCCAAATACAACGGGAGGAGCGATCGTCAATGCTGGCAACCTCTCTGTAAAAGAGGGACAGAGCATCACCTTAGTGGGTGGAACAGTAATTAATACAGGTACGATCGCTGCACCCACAGGCAAAATCACAATCGCTGCCGTTGAGAATGGTAAGTACGTTCGTATCAGCCAAACAGGAAGCTTATTGAGTTTAGACCTACCTGTGGCTGATAAAGAGCAGCTAACCGCCAATAGTAAGCCAATTCAAGCTACCGATCTCCCAACTTTGCTTACGGGCAGACCCGATCTTGCTGCGGTTACTGGCTTATCCGTCAATCCTTTGGGACAAGTGGTATTGCCAAATAGTGTTGCAGTTCCAACGCAAACTGGCACAGCGATCGCTTCAGGCAATCTCGATGTTTCTTCCTCGGCAGCGATCGGCGGCACGATTCATATTCTAGGCACGAATGTGGGATTGGTCAGTGCCAAGATCGATGCTTCTGGTTTAACGGGTGGTGGCACTGTCTTAATCGGTGGTGACTACCAAGGCAAAGGCACTGTGCCCAATGCTCAATTTACCTATGTCAGCCCAGACTCAACAATTATTGCGGATGCACTACATAGTGGGAACGGTGGAAATGTAATTGCTTGGGCAGACAACAAAAATTCTTTTTACGGTCGTATCTCAGCTCAGGGTGGAACTCAAACAGGTAACGGCGGATTTGTGGAAGTATCTGGGAAAGATACCTTGGTATTTCGCGGCAGCGTTAGCACGCTTGCACCTAAAGGGAACAGAGGCACGCTACTTCTCGATCCAGTCAACATCACAATTCAAGATGGAAATAACGATGGAGATGACCCTGGTGCTCTGACAAATGCTTTTGGTAATAATGGTGCTGGTAATAACGGACAGGTTCTCGTTGGTGATGCTATTACAACGATCTTTGAGTCAGAGTTAGAGGGCTTAGCGGCGGGGACAAATGTATTGTTAGAAGCATCTAATGACATTACAATTCAACCGCTTGTAACAGATGGATTTTTGAATTTTTCATTCGATCCGGGCGGTTCGATTACATTTAAAGCGGATGCCGATAATAATGGTGTTGGCAATTTCTCCATGAGATCTACAGATACAATCAACACTGGAAGCCGTAATCTGACAATCTCTGGTGCAAATCTTAGTCTTGGAATTATAAGTGCTGGAAGTGGCAACGTTACCCTTACAGCAACCAATGACATCAATACACCCACACAACCAAATAGCTTTTTTAATACGGCGATCGCGGGTAATAATGTATCGATAACTAGCACTCTCGGAAATATTAATACTGGCAGTATTGCTGCTTATGACCCAAATACGAATGTAGGAAGCTTATCACTAACGGCAAACAATGGAACTATTACGGTAAATGGATTTTTACAAGCAGGTTATACAGATGGAACAACTCCAGCCACTGACAGTTCGATAACAATTAGTGCGGGTAGTTTTAGAGCAGTCAATCCTCTTACTGGTCCACAAAATTTGGGGTTTCAGTTCGTTCCCATGAGCCTTATCGCTTTTACGGGTGGACAGCCAAATAATGCTGCATCGACACCTCCCCCTCGGAGAATTCAGTTGACTTTACCGAACGATCCTCAACCAAGAATTTTAGCTGGCGCGGCTTCCGACCCATTAATTATCTCGATTACGATTACAAAAGATACATCGTTTAGGTTTTCTAAAATTACACCAGGTGGAGCGATCGATCCGCTTCCAGCTACAGGCAGTGGTATTGAAGGCGCGATCGGTTTAGGCGCAACCAATATTCCACCGAATTTGTTGGTGCTTATTTCCGATCAGTCGTTTACGGCTAATCCAAGCTTGACCAATGCCTCGACGGGAGTACTACCAACCGATGGAGCTGTAGCTGCTGCTAGAACTGCCGAAGTCCAAACGGCTTCTAATATCGATACCTGCGATCCAGATAAGGATAAGAAGCCTGCGCTCAACGTGACGGCTTCACTCCCCGCACCTGTCTCAGGAGGGATCGATCGCGGTGGAACTTCAGGTAACGACGGTCAAGGTGGGTCTCGTGATGCTAAAGCAAAGCTTCCCTCCTGTAAGTAAGGGTAAAAGATTCGCATGTTTAAGCGATCGCATAGCCAGTATAGGGACGGATATCTGGCTCACGAAACCCCAAGACAATTTGATTTTTAGAAATGCCAGCATTTTCTAAATCGAGGGCAATGCCTTGTTCTGTGCCATCTCGCTGAATCCATATTTTGCTATCAATGATGTCGATGTGGATAATGCAGCCATGCACGCGCCTCTTGTTATTCCAGCCAACATTAACGAGCAGATAGCGATCGCGGATGCGATCGAAAACTGTTTCAGTCTCAAAGTTCCCATGAGCATAGGGAACTGCTGCATAATCAGATAAAATGCGCTCGACTATATCGCGATAGTCATCTAGGTTATCCATTGTAAAACCTCCTCAGTGTCAGGTGAAAAAACCATCAGCTTGATCCGCCGCTTGTTTAAAACTAATTGACCTATGGGCTCTTGAAAAAGATCTTGATAGGTTGAATCTCTAATTGCCAAATATAAAATCCTGTCTGGCTCGACCTCTTCGAGAATATCAAAATAGAGAACGTATTGTCCTAGGGCATTTTCTAGATCTGCAATATCCGAGCGACTGATAAAACTCTTGACTTCGACTGCAATCTTGACATTATCTTTTTCAGCAGCAAGAAATGCCTCTGCTCCCAAATCGACGTATAAATCTTTCTTACCCCATTCCAATTTCAAGGGATCGTGGGTAATTGTCCAGCCCTCTTCGATCAATGCATTTTTTACGACATTATGATACAAATCTCTGGCTGGCATACTAGCAAACGAACTCCGTATTTGAGACTATTTCTATAATGATATCGCGTTTCTCTTTTGAAGATTTATGGAGAAAAACCAATTTCCAATTTTGAGAGTTGGCGAATTACTTGCCAATACAAAAGCGGCTAAAGATTTGGTCTAAGAGAGATTCTGTCACTTCTTCCCCTGTGATTTCGCCGATCGCATGGATAGCCGTTCTCAGGTCAATCGTCCAGAAATCGAGGGGTAAGCGATCGGCGATCGCTTCTTGCACTTTCTCCAAAGCTTGCACGGCTCTGAGCAGGCAGGCTTTTTGTCTTTGGTTAATCGCAATCTCAAGATTGGCAGCATTCAAATTCGTCTGATTGACGCAATTGAGAATTGCCGCTTCCAATTCCTCAATTCCCTGCTGATGGGCAGCAGCAGTTTTAACGATTTGCTGGAATTGAATTTGCTGAAATTCGGCAGTAAGCATTCCATTGCGATCTGAGAGCAGATCGATTTTATTCACAACGAGAATCACAGGGCGATCTTGAATTAAGTTGTAGATGTCACGATCGCGATCTAGCCAACCTGTCTGTGCATCGATCACCAGTAAAACCAAATCGGCTGTTTGCGCCGCTTGTTGCGATCGCGCCACGCCAATTTTTTCGACAATATCCTCTGTGGCGCGGATACCAGCCGTATCCAGCACTTGAATTGGAATTCCACCCACCACCAGTTGAGAATCGACCACATCGCGGGTGGTTCCGGGCAGGTCGGTGACGATGGCGCGATCGCTGCGGCTCCAAGCATTCAGCAAACTTGATTTGCCAACGTTGGGTCTTCCGACGATCGCTACTTTTAAGCCAGATCGCAATAATTCGCCGCGATCGGCCGTGGCGAGAATATGTTGGGCAGAAGTAGCAACCTGTTGAATTTCCGAAATCACCCAATCTCGATCTAAAGGTGGTAGGTCATCCTCAAAGTCAACTCGCGCTTCGATTTCTGCCAGAATCTCTACGCACTTGGTTCTCAGCAGTTTTAAGGACTGGGCTAACTTGCCTTGCAGCGAAGCGATCGCCGTTTGAGCCGCTTGGGGCGATTTTGCCCCGACCAAATCCTGAATGCTCTCGGCTTGGGTCAGATCGATGCGTCCATTTAGAAATGCCCGCAAACTAAATTCGCCTGGTTGGGCTAACCGCGCTCCCTGTTCTAAACAGAGATTTAGTACCTGTTGCACCGCCATGATGCCCCCATGACAATGAAATTCCACGACATCCTCGCGGGTGTAGGAACGGGGGGCTTTCATTAGTAATAACAAACTCTCATCAACGGTCGTGTGGTTGCTGGGATTCCGCACATGACCGTAGAGAATGCGATGGCTCTCCCAAGGTTGATTGCCGGGGGCATGGAAAATGATTTTGGCGATCGCTTCTGCTTGACTGCCTGAGAGCCGCACAATTCCCACACTGCCCTGCTGGGGCACTATCGCCGTAGCGATCGCTGCGATCGTATCCACTAGGCTCATTGCACTAAACTCATCGCATCACTTCTCGCTCGATGACCTGCCGCAGAACCAGTGCCGTCCAGTCTACATCCGCCTCTGTTGTGTCCCTACCCAAGGTGAGACGGATACTTCCCAGAGCTTGCGCTTGACTAAAGCCCATCGCCATTAACGTAGAACTTGGGACGAGGCTACCACTACTACAGGCAGAACCCGAACTGATGGCAATTCCAGCCAAATTTAAGGCAGTGACCAAGCGGCGACCGTTAAGATAGGGGTGACAAAAACTGAGATGGTTCGGCAGACGATTTGCCCCTCCTCCTTTTCCTGCGAAATCATAATCTCCCGTCGGTTCTAAATCGGGAATATCCTTCAGTTGATGGAATAGGCGATCGCGCAGACTCATCAAGCGCTCGAATTCAGCAGCTAGTTCTTGTTGTGCCAAGTCTGCGGCAAGACCAAAGCCTGCGATCGCAGCAACCGCCTGTGTCCCCGATCGTATTCCTGCTTCTTGACCGCCCCCCATCAGCAAAGGTAACAATTTCTTGACGGTGGCATTAACATATAACGCCCCTACTCCCTGCGGCCCGTAGAGCTTATGGCTGGAAATCGACAGCAGATCGATCGGCAGCGATCGCAGATCGATCGGTAAGCGTCCTGCAGCTTGTACGGCATCGGTATGAAATAAAACGCCAGCGTTGCGGCAAATTTGCCCCAATTTCTCAATGGGTTGGATCGTTCCCACCTCATTTTGGGCATAGATAACCGATACCAATACCGTATTAGGGCGCAGAGCGGCGGATAAATCTTTGGGGTGCACTCGTCCCATGCGATCGACAGGCAAGCGCGTAATTTCCCAGCCCATTTGCTCTAGAAATTTAGCGGGTTCGCTAATTGCCGAATGCTCCACGGCAGAAACGATCGCATGCTGAGGAACGCAATAATTACGAGCAACTCCAAACAGCGCCAAATTATCAGATTCAGTTCCCCCTGAAGTGAAGATAATTCCCTCTGGCTCTGCCCCAATTAAGCTGGCAACCTGCAAGCGCGATCGCTCGATCGCCATGGTTGCCCTTTCACCCCATGCATGCAGGCTAGAAGGATTGCCCCACTGCGATCGCATGACTTCTCCCATAAAGTCAATGACTTCTGGTCTAGTCGGCGTGGTGGCACCATGGTCGAGATAAATTTGCATAGGTTGCAGCAGCAGGGGGAGGTAAATTTAACTTATTTAGTTGTCTTTAATTGTCATTCCTAATCGTTAAGACAGGTTAAACAGCTTGAAAGCATTTGCTGTGGTCTGAGCGGCTAAATCGACTAAAGGCTCACCGCGCAGTTCTGCCAATTTCTCGGCAACATGCAGCACATAGGCGGGTTCGTTGCGCTTGCCACGCTCTGGGACGGGGGCAAGGAAAGGGCAATCGGTCTCGATTAATAAGCGATCGCTAGGTACGATCTTAGCTGCTGCTTGCAGGGTTTTGGCATTTTTGAATGTGACCACACCGCTAAAACTAATATACATGCCCAAATCCAGGAACCACTGAGTTTCCTCTGGAGTACCTGCCCAGCAATGCATCACACCCTTTACGGGCTTGGGACTTTGAGCGTTAAATGCTTCTAAAACCTCTCGCGTCGCGATCGCGGCATCGCGACAGTGAATAATTACTGGTAAATCAAGCGTATGCGCGACTTGGAGTTGGGCGGTAAAGCCAGCGATCTGTGCGGTTTTATTTTCTGCTTTAAAAAAATCTAGCCCTGTTTCGCCAATGGCAACCACCCTAGGATCGCTTTTTGCAAGGCTGTGAATTTGTTCGCCCACAGCAGGTTCCCAGCCCTTTTCGTTTAAATCATCATCAAGTGGATGTAACCCCACCGCAAAACTAACTTCGGGGAAGCGATCGGCGATCGCTCGAATCTGCTCAAACTCACTGGGTGTAACGCAAGAATGCACCAGCCGCGTAACTCCGACCTCTTGCCAACGCGATCGCACCGTTTCAAGATCGGGTTCAAAATTTTTAAAGTTAACGTGAACGTGCGTATCAACAAGCTGCATAAAGATTTAAAAATAAAAGGCAAAGAGCAAACATCAATACCTCTGCTATTTTACTTTCACTTTTTTAGAGTTGACAGTTGACAGTTCAAATGTTAATTCCAATAAATACAGCTAACCGATAACCGATAACCCTTTACCAATAACCGATAACCTTACTCCTCATCTTCGTCAACTTCTTTTTCCTCGGTCAGTTGAATCAAATGAATGTGCTTGTAACCCAACTTAATTTCAAACTCATCTCCTTCGTTGAGACCCATTGAGCGTGTATAGGTAGATCCAATCACGATCTGTCCGTTTTTATGCACGCTAACACGATAGGTAGGTTCGCGCCCACGCCCATCTTTAGGTTGTTCGGGGTTAATTGGATAGCCCCTTGCTGCCAAAACAGCTTCATAAAATTCGGTCAAATTGACACGTTCTTGGAGATCTTTGGTACGTGAAAAGTACCCACAGCGTTTTGCTTGTTCGCGTTTGGGGAGATGATTAAATTCTTTGACTTTTTGAAGTAGTGCTTTACCTGTTAAAGGAGCAGTTACAATATCACTCATGGCGTTATCAATAATGTCACTAATTCAGAACAGCGAATGTTTGTGAAACCAATCACGGCTTAGAAATTCTAACGAGAATTTCTAGCCTGAGAAATTCTAATTTCTCCGATCTTAATGTTGAACCCTATTTGGAGATCTTCATATAGATAAAATAGATTAGTCAAAAATTGGCAAATTGTTTTTGTATCATTTATATACTTAATCTATCATTATCTCTCTTTACTTATAGATCGATTTAAATCTTTTAATTTAGATCGGCTAATTTAAAGAAATACGAAAGAATATATCTAGGTTATAAACGCAATTGAATATGATTGTAAATCATCTGAGGAAATTCGATCGATTATGTCAAGATCTCTAATTAAAAAGAACTCATAAGATCTATCTATGAAAAGCACTTGCCGAAAAATCCTCTATATTTGTCTACAGTCACTTAGCTGAGTAAAAGCTAAACTATTGACTAGCTATCTAAGTTTATTTTTAGATCGATCTGGCGATTGAGATCGTTCGTTTACATCTATAAGGAGGATTCTGCAATATTAGTTAACAATCAATATAGTATTTGATCATTTTGATATTTAGTAATATATCAAAAGTTATTTGTTTATCGATAAGCCTTTATCCATAAAAAGAGAAGCTAGGCTTTCTCTAGAAGAAAAACCGATCCACTAGGTATCACTTCTACTCGAACATTTCAGGGAAATGTATCTAAATCTAAAATCCTCAATCTAAAATACTAATACCAAGTCCTCTTAAATTTACGACAGATCGATTTTTGGGTTCCGTGCCGAGTGCAGTCTTTTCGCAAAGATGCAACGCATCATTTTTGAACCTGGTATAACTTCCTAAATACTCACTTGACTCCCTAAAATTGTTTGAGCTATACATCCCGAATCTTAAAAAATGCAAACGGATATAGTCATTTCTAGGGCGCATAAATCAGTAAGCCCTCTTGATAGGAGGGCTTACTGATTTCGATGTTTAGCAGAAAAGCTCAGCGGTCAAGCTTTTAAGGCTGTACATCCCAAGTGGCTCATTGATATTTCATAGAAGCCTAAACCCAATTTGCTTAAGCAGGCTGTTTGAGGTTCTCTGCACCTTTGACAATTGTCATAGACTCAATGCGATCGCCCGCTTGAATGCCATCGATTAACTTCATCCCATCAGTTACATAGCCAAATACGGCATAGGAACCATCGAGGAAATAAATATCAGCCAAAGCAAAGTAAAACTGAGAGGAGGCTGAGTTGGGCATCTGCGATCGCGCCATGGCGATCGCGCCACGCGAATGTTGTAATTTAGGTTTATCAGTGGTTGGCAAAATCTCACCATAGACTGCTTCGTTCTTACCTACGGGGAGAATTTCTAAAGGGATATAACGTGGCTGAGCTGTCACTGGGTCAATAAAGCTACCCGTGCCATTGCCTAAAGGGTCGCCACCCTGAGCGACAAACGGAGAAGGATCTTTGACCACCCGATGGAACGTCAAGCCGTTATACACACCTCGACTGACCAAATCGACAAAGTTTCCCGCAGTGATTGGGGCATTATTTCCATCGACTTCAATCGTCACAGTTCCAGATTTGAGCTTCATTTGCACAGTGGCACTACCGTTTAGTTGTGGTAGCTTGGCAGTAAGCGGATTCGATGGAACCTTGATTGCTGTTGGCTCAGAAGTCTTGTTGGCAATAGGGGGTTTTACCGTTTCTTTGGTTGTTGTTGCTGTAGCTTGTGCCTCGGTAGATTGCGTAGTTTTGGCTGTAGATGACAATCCAGAGGAACTACAAGCCGTTAATAGCAATACGCTAACAACTAAAAAGCAACTAATGATTTGGCGCAACATATTTATTTAAAATCCAAACTGAACGTAGTTATGCGAGTGTCGTAGACAAATTGTCTTGAAAATCCGATCGAATCAATCGAAAAAACTTGATTTAGATCGTACCCAAACGAACTAGCAAGCAAACACCGAAAAGCGAAATTATTCTAAAGCCCTTCTAGCGGTACGGAGAGAAATCTGGCTAATTCTGCGGCTCTATCTTCGAGTGCTGTCAAAGAGATCGGTTGTCCTACCTCGCTGAGCGGAATATCGCCTTTGCCTTTGACTTTAAGATACAGGGCACGTTTGGGGCTAAGTCCATTCCGAATTTCGACCCGCACAGCTTGGATATCTGCGATCGCATACTCAAAGTCTACTTGGTTATTTTTACCAGGGTAGCCTTGCCGAAAAATGCGAACTTTGCCTGTATCGAGATTAAATTCATTAAAGCCGCCACCTAGGTCAATGGTAATGATGAACCATAGATAGAGATCGAGCAATGTCCCAGCAATGCCATACAGACTGAGTGCCAATCCTTGAGGAAGAAAATCGATTTGGAGAGGCTCAGCCGATGGTAAAAGATTGACATGAAAGAAGCTAGATAAGCCAGCTAAAAGAAAGCCCACAGCGCCTACAGCAACAATGATGGCAAAACAATAATTACTGAAGCGTTTGGCTCCGACGATCGAATATTTGAGCGTATTGGTGGAAGTGGTAGTTGTTACCATTGGTCGTTGTACTTACAGAGCTAACTTTTTTATTGTAGGGGATTAGAGGATAAGCTCTGGCAAAACCATCTAGATTCAGGGCTAGCTAACCATTGTTGGGTTTGAACAAAATCAATCTTAATGTTTCGTAAGATTAGATTGTTTTGGGTTCAAGCCGTATTCAAAAATGGTTTAAGCAGCAATATATAAGGTGTAGGCTCTGTAAACCTTTTCGACAGGGTACTAGAATTTCTTTCCTTGTTCGTTGATTTCTATAGTTGCAAATAAATTTCGCCACTTTGCGGCCATATAGCGATCCTTAATTGTTTGCTAATGTAGTAAGAGCTGAAGGCCCTTGCAGGCAAGATGTCTGCGCTATAAATGAATTATTACGACTCAGTTAGGACTGCTATAGGTTTGCAGTTGCTAGCGGTTTCGCCACGATCGCACTGGGAGCATCAAATTTCTCATGTTTCTCATGGTTGTCAACTTTCGTCCCTTGCATATACTCATCCAAGCTAAACGCATCGACCTGAATCGCATCATTGCGTGCTAGTTCGGCTTCCCGTAGAAGGTTTGCTTCAGCTTCAGAAATAATATTTGCACTTAAAGCTAGCGCGATCGCTTGGTCTAAATCGCTATCCAGTTTAATCTGAAGCAACTGTCCCGATCGCATGGCTAGTTTTAGTTTTTGGAAGACTATTTCGGCTCGATCGCTGAGGCTAAAGGCATTTTCTAGGCGACCTAGTGCCTCGTTAGGGTCGGTGGGAATATAGATGCCAAATGTGAGGCGATCGCGATCGCTGCCAAAGGTTTGGAGGCTTTTCGCAATCTGACTGCCAAGGGTATCGGTAGGCAAACTACCGATGGGATTCAAACGACACCAACCGAGGAGAGGGACGCGAATCATCGCAGGCAAGGGCAGGTTATCAAGAATTCCTTCTAATGCTAGTTGGATTTGTGCCAAGCTATATTGCATCGCCCAGTTTACAAAGGGAAGATCTTCTGATTTCTGACCCTCGGCAGCAAAGCGTCGTAGGGTAGCACTGCCTAAATACAGCCAAGAGAGCGTATCGGCAAAGCGTCCTGTGAGTTTTTCGTGACGTTTTAAACTGCCACCAAAGAGTAAGAAGGCACAATCGGTAAGGAAAGCGAAGGTTGCCGATGCCCAAGTTAGTTTCTGATAATAACGAGCGATTTCCTTCGGAAGACCTACTGCCGTTCCCATAGAATCCGAGCTATGAGCAAGATGACCGCGCGACAGGCTCAAGAGCAGGCTGCGGAATCCATTCTTGACCGTAAAACCAAGATGATTCCATAAAAGCAGATCTAAAGCGATCGCATCTTGTTTTTGCAGGGCATCAATTTCTTGATAGATATAGGGGTGGCAACGAATTGCGCCCTGTCCGAAAATCATCATCGTGCGCGTGAGAATATTGGAACCCTCAACCGTAATTGGGATGGGCATGGCAGTATAGAGATTCGCAAGCAAATTACGAGGCCCGCGACAAATCCCCGCACCACCGAGCGTATCCATGCCATCATTGACGATTTTTCTGGCGAGTTCGGTAAATTGATATTTGGCGATCGCCGCTGCTACCGCAGGTTTCTCGCCGCGATCGACTGCCGCACAGGTATAAACCCTTGCTGCTTCCATAAGATAGGTCAAGCCACCGATTCTGGCTAGAGGTTCTTCCACACCCTCAAAGCGTCCGATCGGCAAGCCGAATTGTCGGCGCACGGCAGCATATGCCCCTGTTACCCGCGTGACGAACTTGGCTACGCCCGTACAGGTGGCAGGGAAGCTAATTCCCCGACCTGCGGCAAGGGTTTGCACCAGCATTTGCCAACCGTGACCCGCCTGTTCCACACCACCGATAATTTGCGAAATTGGAACTATAACGTTTGCACCTTCGATGGGGGAGTTGTAGAAGGGCACACCCATGGGGTCGTGTCGCTTGCCTAAAATCACGCCTGCGGTATTACTGGGAATCAGAGCGCAGGTGATTCCTACATCTTCACCCTTGCCCAAGAGATTATCGGGATCGTAAAGTTTGAAAGCAAGTCCGAGCAGGGTAGCGATCGCCCCCAAAGTAATATAACGTTTGCGGAAGTTCAGCCGAATGTATAGATTGTCATCTTCTGCTTTGAATACCACACCCTTAGCCGTAATGCTGGCAGCATCGGAACCCGCACTAGGTTCCGTCAAGGCAAAACAAGGAATTTCTTCACCCTTTGCCAATCGCGGCAAATAGTATTCTTTCTGTGCGGCTGTGCCATAATTGAGTAGCAATTTAGCGGGGCCGAGGGAATTCGTGACGCCCACCGTGGCAGTGTGGATAAAAGAACGGGAGGCTAACTTCATCATCACGGCACTATAGGCAAGACTGGAGAAGCCCAAGCCACCATGGGATTTTGGAATCGTCATGCCAAAAAATCGCTCTTGTTTTAGATAGTCCCATAGGGCGGGAGGCATATCTTTGCGACGATGAATTTCCCAATCCGTTGCCATGGTACAGGCTTTTTCTACCTTGACATCCAGAAAAGACTGAATTTCAGGATCTAGGGTGGGATAGGGTTCGCTATGGATGCGTTGGAAGTTAGGATTCCCTGAAAAGAATTCGCCCTCAATCCAAACCGTGCCTGACTCGATCGCGGCTTGTTCCGTTGCCGAAATGCTAGGCAAAAGTTTGAGCGCCCGAATCGCTTTCATGATGGGAGTTGTGGCAACATGCCGCCGTAGGAATGGCAGGTTGAAGACAAGCGCAAGAATACCAAAGATTCCCAAAATCCAAACAGGTGCGTTGAGTAGTAAAAGCGCGATCGCACCGTAGACCGACCACTGCCATAGGGATGCACCCATATACCCCAATAGCACAAATGCCACCAACAAAATTGGAACAGTCACAGCCAAAGATAAAGTAATCATGATTCTGTTTCCCCTAAAGCATTAAATTCTCAAAGATAGCAGCGGCTCCCATGCCACCACCCACACACATCGTCACCAGTCCGTAACGAACGCTACGTCGTCTCATTTCATGCAGAAGCGTAGCTGTGAGTTTGGCTCCCGTGCAGCCTAAGGGATGTCCCAAGGCGATCGCACCCCCATTGACATTGACGATATCCTCATCCAAGCCCAATTTGCGAATTACAGCTAAGGCTTGAGCAGCAAAGGCTTCGTTTAGTTCGATCAAGCCGATATCCGCTAAGGCGAGACCGACTTGATGGAGTACCTTAGGAACGGCGAGAATCGGCCCAATGCCCATAATTTCAGGCGGCACGCCTGCAACCGCAAATCCCACCATGCGACCGAGGGGTTGCAGTCCCAGTTCCTGCAATTTCCTCTGATTTACAAGGATCGAAACCGCTGCACCGTCGGACATTTGCGAAGTATTGCCAGCAGTGATACTACCCCCCAAACGAAAAGCTGGAGGTAGATTCGCTAAGGCTTCTAAACTGGTATCGGAACGCGCTCCCTCATCTGTGGATAGTACGATTTCACTCGTCTCAGGTTTACCATCCACATACAGCGTTTCGCGCACAGTGACAGGAATGATTTCATCCTTGAGTTTTCCCGATCGCATTGCCGCGATCGCGCGTTCGTGGGAGCGCAGGGCAAAAGCATCCTGATCGGCGCGGGAAATGCGATACTGTTCCGCTACATTCTCGGCAGTATGCCCCATGGCGCTATACACGGTGGGTATGTTTTCCATCAGAACTGGGTTGGGTAGCATCACATGACCGCCCATGGGAATCAGACTCATGGACTCTGCCCCACCCGCAACCATAACCTCAGCCTGTCCTGTGGCGATCGCCTGCGATGCCATCGCGATCGCCTGCAAACCCGAAGCACAAAAGCGATTGACCGTAGCCCCTGCCACCGTATCGGGAAGTCCTGCTCGCCTCGCGATCACCCTTGCCATATTAAATCCTTGTTCTGCCTCAGGAAAAGCACAACCAAAGATGGCATCGTCGATGCTGTCCGTGGGAAGGTTGGGAATCTTTTGCAATGCCCCTTGCAAAGCGATCGCGCCCAGATCGTCGGGACGCATGTTTCTCAGCGTACCGCGCGGTGCTTTACCCACTGCGGTGCGCACGCTACTGACAATATATGTTTCATTCATAGCTTTCATTGTTTTCAATCTCCGTAATCAAGATCGGATTGACCTATCCCCCCTGCCCCCTTCCCTTTAAGGGAAGGGGGAGCCAAACTCCCCTCTCCTGCAAGGAGAGGGGCTGGGGGAGAGGTTCCTAATTCCTCAGTGGCTTTTTCGTTTTCAGAATGTGGGCAATGCGTTCCTGCGTCTTGGGTTGCTCCAATAGTGGCAAAAAGGTTTCGCGTTCCAATTGCAAAAGATACTGTTCTGAAACCAAGGCGGGAGAAGAGAGATCGCCACCTGTAATTACATAAGCAAGGCGATTGGCAAGATAGCGATCGTATTCGCTGGCATATCTACCCTGTTGGAAGAGATAGGCGGTATGTTCCAAGACTGCCCTACCAGGACGACCTAGCACCATGATGTGATTGTTCTCAATCGGTGGCAGGTAACCAAGGCGATCCAAATGGAGGATTTCCGCTTTTGCTACAGCCAAACGGCGATCGCCATTCATGAGAATCTTGGCATTGTCAGGCAAGTAGCCCATTTCCCTTGCTTCGTGGGCGCTAGAAGAAACCTTTGCCATGGCGATCGTTTCAAACACGCGCGAAATTAACGGCTGAATGTGACTTGGTGCTTCTGATGCCGAACGTTCGACCGCACGCTTGACCGTACGGAGAATGCCGCCTGCACCCGGAATCAGACCGACGCTGACTTCCACCAACCCCATATAGGTTTCTGCGGCGGCAATCACATGGGGGCAAGCCAGCACGAGTTCGCAAGCTCCCCCAAGCACCCGCCCTTGAATGGCGGCAACAATCGGTTTGGGGGCGTAGTAAATGCGATGCAGGAGATTTTGGAAATCCACAATCAGTTTTTCCAAGACGCCAAGATTGCCCGATTGAGCGGCTGTGACCATTTCCAGCAGATTTGCCCCACCAGAGAAATGATCGCTACCATTGCCGATCGCCATGCCTTTATAGTTACCCGACACCAAAATGTCTAGGGATTCCGATAGCCCCTCGATTACCTTGAAACTGAGCGTGTTGCCCTTAGAGCGAAATTCGTACAGTAACACCCCATCGCCCAGATCGAGCAGTGCGGCTTCGGAATTTTGCCATAAGGTCAGTTTGGGTTCCAATTTTAACGCGTCTAAATCGATCGCATCCTTTAGGAACGGAACCTTAGCGTAGCCCTGTCCGTGTCGATAGACTTCCAGATCCTGATGGATATCTTCTTGGTAAAAGCGCTTCCCGCCCTCGGAGTCTAGGATTTCTATCCATGTAGGTATAGGTATATTCGCCGATCGCATATCCGACAAGACCGTTTCAAAGCCCAGCGTTTCCCAAAGTTCAAAGGGTCCTAATTCCCAGCCAAAGCCCCAGCACATAGCGCGATCGATATCGAGGGGACTATCGGCAATTTCAGGAATCCTGCGGGCACTGTATGCCAAGATTTCCAGTGTGGTTTGACGGAAAAATTCACCAGCTCGACCAGGATCGCGATATAGTTCCAGCAGGCGATCGGCAAGCTTGGGCAATTTCGCAATCGCTGCAATCTCCAGAGAATCCATAGAATCTGTAGCCTCGTATGTCAAGGTTTCAGGATTGAGGGCAAGAATTTCGGACTTCTGCTTTTTATAGAAACCCTGTCCCGTTTTTGCGCCCAAGGTTCCCGTAGCAACCAGTTTTCGCATCACCTCGGGCACTTGAAAGATCTCGCGACTCTCATCGTTAGGGATAGCAGGATAAAGATGGTCGGCGACGTAGGTGAGGGTATCCAGCCCGATCAGATCGGCAGTGCGGAAGGTGGCGGATTTGGGTCTGCCCACCAATGTCCCAGTTAAGGCATCAATCTCGGCGATCGTGTAATTTTGCTCAGTCCATGCCTTTACAGAGAGAAGCGTGGCATACATGCCAATCCGATTGGCGATGAAATTAGGCGTGTCTTTGGCAATCACAATGCCCTTGCCTAAATGTAACTCCCCAAACCACTGCATTCTTGCCAACACCTGCGCGTCAGTATCCTCTGTGGGAATTAGTTCCAATAATTTGAGATAGCGTGGCGGATTGAAAAAATGCGTTCCTAAAAAGCGCCTGCGAAAAGATTTCGTGCGTCCCTTGGCGATCGCGTGAATGGGCAAACCACTGGTGTTTGTAGAAATAATCGCATCAGGATGTACGACGGATTCTAATCGTGACATCAAGGCTTGTTTTGTCGGTAGATGTTCTACAATTGCCTCCACCACCCAATCCACCGTTGCCAAGCGATCGAAATGTTCTTCAAAATTGCCGAGAATGACGCGCCGCGAGGTTTTCTCAGTAAAGCAAATGGGTGGCGATAGTTTCAGGGCTTTCTTATAAGCAGATTCCACTAGGTCGTTTTTCCGACCCGAACTTGCAGGCAGATCGAGTAGATGCACGGTGAGACCAGCATTGGCAAGGTGGGCGGCGATCTGACTGCCCATAACGCCTGCACCAAGAACGGCAACGGTTCGGAGTGGGGTAAACATAATTCTAATCCTCCTAGGGATGATAGATTTTTAAAGCGATAACTTGACCTCTTCCCCGTCTCTCGTTCTCCGACAGGGAGAAGGGGAGCAAGAATTCATTAGGTCGTAAAGCGGGGATTGAGCGACTGGGTAAAAATTGGGCAGGCGATCGCGGCATAATCGGCACAGTCGAGTTGTGCGTCTTCAGTTTCTAAATTCTTTGCCTTTTTCTTGTCTTTGCGATCGCTTGCATTGCCTTCGCCATACAGAGCATCAATCTCGCGAGAGAAGTGTTTGGTAACAGCAGCACGATCGATCTGTTGGGATTCCGTCAGCAAACCATTTTCTACAGTCAATTCGGCATCGCTCAGTAGAAAGCGCTTGACATTCGCCCAATAGGGTAAATGGCAGTTGATCGCATCGATCTCGGCACGATAGAGTGACAGAATACAGGGGTGACGGAAAAGTTCGTCATTGGTTAGCGTGACGCTCAGTTCGGGGAACCCCAACGTCCGCAAGCGATCGCGTAAAGCACTGAGATTCGCAAAGATCAATGCCGAGCAGAATTTGCGATCGGAACCAACGATCGCGGCTTGTTTGACCAAGGTGGATGCCCGCAAGTGTGCTTCCAAGGGCTGTGGCGCGATATATTTCCCCGTAGAGAGCTTAAATAGAGCTTTCTTCATACCTGTGATTTTGAGCAAACCATTGGCTGTAAAGGCTCCCAAATCGCCCGTATGCAACCATCCCTGCGCGTCGATCGCTGCCAGTGTGGCTTCGGCATTTTTGTAATAGCCGGGCGTAACATACAGTCCCCGTACGAGAATTTCGCCATCGGTGGCGATCGCAATTTCTACCCCAGGAATCGGACTCCCCACCGTACCTGCGCGATTGTTGTCCAAGCGATTGAAGCAGGCCACTCCACCCGTCTGCGTTAAGCCATAGCCTTGCAAGATCGGTATGCCTGCGGCACTGAACACATTGGCGATTTCGGCACTTAAGGCAGCACCACCACTGAGCAGATATTTAAGCCGATCGCCAAATAGCGATCGCCATTGAGAATACACCAATCCATCTGCAATTTTCATCGCAAGCTTTGTATGCAATACGGATAATCCACGGGGCTTTTGTCCCATTTCGTATTGCTGCGCTAGATGCAAGGCACAGGTGGAAATTCGTCGTTCCCACCAGGATAGTTTCTGATTGCGCTCGGCGATTTTGCTGTAGAACTTCTCCAGTAACAGAGGCACGGAAGCGAGGACGGTAGGTTGCACTTCCTTTAAATGTTTGAGGACTCGGTTGGGATGGGATAAGTAAACGCTGTGACTGTAGTACAGATGACCGTAGAACAGACAACGCGCAAACACATGGGTGAGGGGTAAAAAGGAAAGGGACACCTCGCGATCGCCCCACTCCAAGCCCTTTAAACTCGCAAAAGCAGCTAAAGCATTCCCAGAAAGGTTTTCATGGGTCAGCATCACACCCACCAGTTTCCCTGTCTCGGCGGGAATGTAAATGATCGTTGCCAGATCCTTGGATGTCAAACGCGATCGCAAAATTTGGAGGTTGTTCGCGGTCGTCTGACGCTGTCCTTGGGCTTGCAACTCATTGAGGGAAAACACCTGCAAACACTGGGGCAGAGGAATATCGCGGGTTTCTACACGAGTTTCCGTAGGCGTTCCATGCAGGAATGTATGCAAATCCAGACAGGCATCGGCAGGAATCGTTTCGGTGAATTCTAACCCATCACTCGGAGTTGAGCGATCGGAATTTAGCAGGGATTCCCATGAAGAGGCTTTTGCCGATCGCGTCGGTTGCCAATCTACCGGAACTTCGGCGATCGCGATCTGCTGTAAATTTGGCGCTTTGCCCAAATAGGGGGCAATTTGCTTTAATAAATCCAAATTTGCCACAATCAGAGCCTTGGCTTCGCTGTGGGACAGCGCAAAGAAAATATTCTCTAGAGTTTGCGTCAAGTCAATCGGTACATCCACCAAGCCTGCCAACAGACAACCCATATCCGCGATCGCAAAATTCAGATCGTTGTGCATCAGAAAAGCAACCCGATCGCCTTTCTCCAAACCCAAACCCAGCAACCCCATCGCCAAGGATTCCGTTGCCGATTTGAATGCTTGATTGGATAGCGATCGCCAACCATTTTCCGTCCATTGATTGAGCGCCTTAGCATTGGGATAGCGCTGACATGCCTCTTCTAAAAGGGAAGGTAACGTGTGCCCTAGGGGAACCAAAGCCGCATTCTGCAAAGTATTCTCCAAGAAAAATTGGCAGGTTTGCGCTCCTTCTAAATGGCGATCGAGCCAGATTTCTAAATCGGTAAATACCTTGCGAGAATTTTCAGCCACATACAGATCGTGATAACCGTCAGGATACTCTCGATGTTCTTTATCGGGAAAGATCGCTTTTTGAAAAAAGGCGCGACTGGCTTCGGGGAGGGTGACGCGATCGGCACTCCCATGCATAATCAGCAATGGGATTTTCAACTCAGAGGCATGGTTGTAAATCCAGTCCACGGTTGCAAAAAATTCCGTTGCTAGCCGAGCGGTTCCATATTCATGTCTTAGGGGATCTTGCTCGTAGGCGAGTTGCGCTTCAGGGGTTCTTGCGTTTTCTTCGTTGTGCAGTCCAGCTTTCAAACTGAAACGTGGCAATATTTTAGAAAATACTCTCCCCAAGGAAAGTTTAAAAGTAGAGATATTCACCTTGCCCAAAGCAGGCGCAGTGACGATCGCACCGCGAATATTATCGGGATAGTGCAAGATATAATCAAGCACAATCGTCCCACCTAAGCTATGTCCCCAGAGGATGTACGAACAGCAAGCCCGTTGCGATCGGATCTGCTGAAATAGAAGATGAAGATCTTCGCGAAATTCTTGCCAACGATTGATGTAGCCCCTCTGTCCCTCTGAACGTCCGTGTCCTCGCAAATCTAGGGCATAGACTTCATAGCCTTGGGGAACTAAATAGTCCACCACATTTTGAAATACGCCACTATGCGAACCCAACCCATGGACGAGAACGACGATCGCTTGGCTCAGTCCCTCTGGTTGCCAGCTTTGATAGTAGAGATGGCATCCCTCATACCCCAGTAGCGTTCCTTCTATATGTTTCATCGTAGCTCCCTCCCCTAAGGTGAGATCTGGCATTACTTCTGGTAGAAACTGCTTTTAGATCGAGGTGCTACTGAGTTTTACTGCGATTTCTCCACCTTGCGCGAACTTTCCATTGGTAACTTATGCGCACAAGTCGGACTTATCCCCCTTAATTTATCCTTACATGAGTCGCAAAGCGACTTTCCACAGGGTAAAGGGAAGATTGGAAATCCAGTCCCTCTCCTTTGCAAGGGGAGGGCTAGGGTGGGGTAATTTTCTATAGCAGTCACGATCTGGATTGACGCGATCGCCCATCCAAATATTCGTAAGATCCTAGAAGCTTTTTAGGTCTTGACTTCTATAGAATTCAACTCAGTATCTAAGGGTAGAGAAGTAGAAGCTTTAATTTGATTGAGAACGATATTGGTTCGCACCTTATCAACGCCGGGAATCAGTGTAATTTCTTCATTGAGAAATCGTTCTAATTCTTGGTGATCTGGCACGACGACCTTTAACAAATAGTCAAATTCACCAGTCAGGTGATGGCATTCCAATACTTCTGGTAGCCCTTGCATACGCTCGCAAAACTGACCTACACATTCTGGTTGATTGTGGCTGAGGGTAACTTGGGTAAAACAGAGGAGATCGAGTCCCAAGGCCTCACGATTTACTAGCGTTACGTATCCGTCGATGCAACCACTGTCTTCTAGCTTTTTGAGCCGTTTTTGCAATCCAGGTGGTGTGAGATTTAACTGACGAGCCAATTCTGCATTACTAGTCCGACTATTCTCTTGTAAGAGTTGTAACAGCAATCTATCTCGATCGTCTAACTGCTGAAACTGTTCTGGTTGCTTCTCTGTAGGTTTGCGTTTAGGAGGCTTTTTATTTTGCAATTGACCTCTCCAAATATAGGTTTGTAAATTGACAGTTTCTTACTTGTTATCCTAGCCGATTCTCGCGGTTCGATCAAGATCCTTAGTTATTATTTAATACTTTATGGGGTATTTTAGTTTATAAAGTAAACTCAATCCGTATTTTTTGCTTATATAAAGCACAAATTTGAGCTGACTGTACCGCTGATGGTAAAAGTCCAGAAACCTGATGCGCTATATCCTAGGCGGACAGAAACAAATTTTTTTAGCTCTCTGCGACGAGAAAGTCGCGTATTCGATGCTTTCGCATCAATTGCTTGAAGCCTCTTGGCTTCCGAGGATCTCTTCTCCTCGTCCGTAAAGGAATCAGGAGATCTAGCGATCGGATTGAACTTTCTACAGTTTTAACGAGCAATTAAATCGTCGCAAGCTTCAATCTAGTGATGATAAATATATTCGAGAATGGAAGGCTATTCGTGAAACAGTCGTTCGAGAAATGAGAACTTCTTTGTCTTGTGATATTAAGTGGAGATTGCTAGACTATGGCGTTCCAAGCAATTCGGGTTCCTATACATCTCGTTCGTTAGATCGAATTGCAGACACAATTGTTAACACTCGTCATCCTTATGAATCTGATGCAACCAAAAAAATTATTAGTCAGTCATTCGACAGTCACAGCGAATATCCGATCCTTGCAAGTAAATGTTTAAGCTTTGTTGCAGCAATAAAATTAGCTTTTATTCTTGGTTTCGGCTGGGTAAACTTTCCTAAATGATAGGCAAAATAAAATTATCTAGTGTTGACACCTTTACTTTGTCTGGATTGAGGTTTAAAAAGCATAAATAAAGTTAAAATTGGTTAGAGACCCGACCCTTATGCAACTTATTTTGTGAGATATGCTAGTCAAAATTGCAATTTCATTTTAGATCCGGGGATAAAATACATTGAGCCGATTTGTCATTGGAGATGTTCACGGTCAATATGACGGGCTAATGATGTTGATTAAGCAAATCAACCTACAGCCTACAGATCAGCTGTTTTTTTTGGGGGATTTGATCGATCGCGGTACCCAAAGCTCTGCTGTGGTGGCTTGGGTGATGCAACAGGGTCATTTTTGCCTAAAGGGAAATCACGAGCAAATGTGCATCGAAGCATTTGCCGCACCTGACACCTCAACTGTGTGGAACGGATGGTTGGTCAATGGCGGCATTAGAACCCTAGAAAGCTACGGTGAAAACGGTATGCTTGAGTCTCATGTAGAATGGATGACACAGCTCCCTTTATACCTCGATTTGGGTGATGTTTGGTTAGTTCACGCAGGGTTAAATCCTTACTTACCTTTAGAAGAGCAAGGCGAAGAAGAATTTTGTTGGATTCGAGAAAGATTTCACCGCAGTACAGAACCTTATTTCCCCAATAAGACAATTATTACAGGACATACAATTACCTTTATTTTCCCTGAGGTCGAGCCTGGGCAACTTGCCTTGGGTGCTGGTTGGCTAGATATCGATACGGGGGCTTACCACCCTAAAAGCGGTTGGCTGACGGCTCTAGACATTGATAATGCGATTGTCCATCAAACCAATGTCTTTAGCCGAGCGGTAAGATCGTTACCGCTCTCAGAGATTGCAGTACCCGTCAAGCCAATTGAGGAAAGACAGCCCGTGAAACGCAAATGGGCTTGGTCGTAACTAAAGTTCCCCATCCGCCGTTGTGAGAATGTTATAAAGTTCTGGGCGGCGATCGCGGAAAAAGCCAAACGAAGCACGATTGCGGCGAATCGTCTCAAGGTCAAATTGGGCAAGCAAGATTCCCTCCTCGGTGGCGTTAAGTTCGGCAACTTTATCACCGCGATGATTGGCAATAAATGAGTGACCGTAAAAGATTTGGCTCCCTTCTTTACCAACTCGATTTGCCGCTGCCACAGGAATCACATTGCTAACCGCATGACCGATCATGGCACGTTGCCAAGGATCTTTGGTATTCAGGTCGGGTTCTTCAGGCTCAGAACCGATCGCGGTTGGGTACAACAACACATCTGCCCCCATCAATGCCATGGCTCTGGCGCATTCGGGAAACCATTGATCCCAACAAATGCCCACCCCAATCTTGCCAAAGGCGGTCTGCCAGACTTTAAAACCCGTATTCCCTGGGCGAAAATAAAATTTCTCCTCATAGCCAGGACCATCGGGAATGTGGCTTTTCCGATAAATGCCCAGTACCTCACCATTGGTATCGATCGTGGCAAGGCTGTTGTAGTAGGTTTGTCCTGCACGCTCAAAAAAAGAGAGCGGGATAACGACCTTGAGCTTTTGGGCTAAAGATTGAAAGTGCTGAATCGTCGGGTGATCGGCGACGGGATGAGCCCAGTCAAAAAAGCGATCGCGTTCTTCACGGCAAAAATAAGCACCTTCAAAGAGTTCTGGAGGCAAAATCACCTGTGCGCCTCGCTCGGAGGCTTTTAAGACAAAATCGGTAATCTTGGCTATGTTGATGGCGGCATCGGTCGTGGCATCAACATCAAGAGCCGCTTGAATCACGGCAATCGTCAGGGATTGAGATTTTGACATCAAGATTTACCCAATTCAATCTATTCTAAAATATCAACTATGAAAACTATCTTACTTTGGCTCATTCGTTTTTACCGTTTTTGTATCTCTCCCTTGACGCTTCCTAGTTGCCGATTTCAACCCACCTGCTCTCAGTATGCGCTGACAGCGATCGAGCGCTTTGGGGCATGGAAAGGGAGTGGGATGGCGGTAAAACGAATTTGTCGCTGTCATCCTTGGCATCCTGGGGGCTATGACCCCGTACCAGAGATATCTTGTCAGCAACCTCATCAACATTAGATTAAACTTCTCTCTAATATTTAACTTCTGAGATCTCTAAATATCAATGTGGGTGGGGTGTATGGATTTTTTCTCTCGTTTATTTCAGTTTAAGCGATCGAAATTGTGGACTCGGTTTGAATTTGCGAACTGTCCGTTACCAGATCCCAAATTGCAATTGGCTTGGCAAGGTTTGCAGTGGGGAATATTTTTTATTTCTTGGAATATTGTGTTTGCGATCGCACCTTTACTATTAGTGATGTTCATCCCTTGGTATCGTCGATTTCAGGAAATTGTAAAGGCTCGGATTACACAGGGCTTTTTTCTCTTTATTGTTTGCCTATTGGTTGTCTCCATATTTGCGCTCAACCCGCTTGAATCATTTTTAGGGGTTTTTAATTTCCTTCCATTCATCATCATGTTTGCTGGAATTGTGGTATTAATCCAGACCCCCGAGCAACTACGTCGTTTAGCATGGCTGCTGGTAATTGGGGCAATTCCTGCGATCGCGATTGGGTTGGGACAGTTTTATCTGGGTTGGTCAACCTATACCAATTTTGATTTGGCTCGCTTCGTTGTCGAAGGTTCTGATACACCCGGTCGCATGACGGGAACCTTTAAACATGCCAACCTGTTTGCCCACGATTTAGCGCTTGTGTTTGCGATCGCAATGGGGCTGTGGGTAGATACCCATCACCGTTTCAGAGCATTATGGGGAATCAGGACTGCGCAATATGTCGATTGTAATTTAGATAAGCATAGCGATCGTAATTTAAAAATTCAATTAACTTTTTTGAGTGGCATTCTATTCTTGATTGCGACTTGTCTCTTTTTAACAAATTCTCGTAATGGCTGGATTGCTGCGATCGCAACGTTTTTGGCATTTGCGATCTATCATCGCCAACGCATCATTGTTGGCATGGTAGTGAGTTTAATTGGGGGTGTTTCTTGGGCAGCATTTGGCCCTAATCCCGTACAAACATGGCTGCGGTGGGTGGTTCCAAAAGCAATTTGGTCAAGACTAAATGGCGAGATGTATCAGACCCAAGCTGCTGATTTGCGAACGACGATCTGGCAAGTGGCAATTAATCTAACCCAGCAAAGACCTTGGACGGGGTGGGGGTTGCAAAGTTTTGGCAAGCTCTACGAAGCGCAGACCCATCTATGGTTGGGGCATCCGCATAATCTTGTATTGATGTTAACTGTGTCTGTTGGAATTCCGATCGCGCTATTTTTCTTGGGATTAGTAGGTTGGGTTTTGATGCAAGGAATTTTGTGTCTTTGCGATCGCTCTGGCGATCCATCCGCTAAATTCTATCGACTGAATGCACCCGATCGCCTAATCCTCTTTACCTACTTAACCGCTTTTGGTTGCTGTATGATTTTTCAAACAACTGATGTGACCATATTCGATCCGCGCATCAATTTTTTGGGATGGTTCCTCTTAGCTGCCATTTTAGGGGTTGCTAATGGAACTCGTAAGGAAGCCCTGCAAACTCCTGAAAGTAATCATAGGTTTGAACCCGAACTCACTGAAAATTAGATATGAATAGCCCAAACCAATCCTCTCTGACTCCAGAGCCAGAATTACCTAGTCTCTCCAATCATCCGAAACTCAACTTGCTAAGCATGTTTCGGATGGGATTATTTCAGATGGGTTTAGGCATCATGTCTTTGTTGATTGCAGGGTTACTAAATCGCCTGATGATTAACGAACTCGTCATCCCTGCCACGCTTGCCGCTGGGTTTATCGCTATGCCTTTGTTTGTCTCTCCCGCTAGAGTATGGTTCGGGCAAACATCCGATGCCAAAACAATTTTTGGGATGCATCGTACGGGCTATGTCTGGATTGGGGCAGTTATGTTTGCGATTGTTGGCTTTTTCACGACTCAAGTCATGTGGCAATTAGGACGTAGTGTTTATGAAGTTGGCTGGACTGGAAGCACCTACGGATGGGTAGTTCTTTTGAGTGGAATGTTTGCCCTTTATGGTATTTCTATCAGCTTAAGCTCTACTCCCTTTGCAGCACTGCTTGTTGATATTTCTGACGAAGAGGAGCGCTCAAAACTAGTTAGCATCGTCTGGTCGATGTTGATGGTCGGCATTGTGATTGGGGCAATTGTAGTTTCGCGGCTATTACCCTGTACGGGTACTCCACCCAGCAATATTTCCATTTATGCCCAAGGCGATCGCCTGACACAATTGCAATCAGCGATCAACTTGGTGTTTTTAGCTGTTCCAGGGGCGGTCGTTGGTTTAACAGTATTTGCCACCTATGGCATTGAAAAAAAATATTCGCGGTATAAATTTCGCGTAGCGCAAAACGAGATCCTCAACGGCAGTGAAGTCAGCGAAGACAAACTCACCTTGGGGCGTGCTTTGCGGGTACTGACAGCCAGTAAGCAAACAGGGCTATTTTTCTCGTTTTTATTAATGATGACCATCGGTATTTTTATGCAAGATGCCATTATGGAACCATTTGGTGGTGCTGTATTTGGCATGAGCATTTGTGCAACCACACAACTTAATGCTGCTTTTGGCATGGGAACGCTGATTGGTTTAAGTGCTTCTGGTTTTTTAGTAATTCCACGCATTGGCAAACAAGCCTCGGCGCGACTGGGCTGTTATTTGGTCGCAGCCAGTTGTCTGTTGCTTTTGATATCAGGCTTTTTACAGAAAACTTGGGTACTGCAAGCAGCTCTGGCACTTTTTGGGTTTGCCTCTGGGATTACAACTTCAGGTGCGCTCAGTCTCATGCTCGATCTCACTGCTGCTGAGACCGCAGGCACATTTGTGGGGGCTTGGGGGTTGTCCCAAGCGATCGCGAGAGGATTGGCGACGCTATCAGGCGGTATCGTGCTAGATATTGGTAAAAAAATATTTGATACCCCCATATTTGCCTACAGTTTTGTATTTGTTTGGGAAGCATGTGTCATGATCCTAGCTGTAAGTTTGCTCAGTCGGGTGAATGTTCAAGAATTTCGCACCGATGCGAAACGTGCGATCGCTAATGTATTAGCCAATGAGTTAGACTAGGCTTCGACTTTGCCATCACATATTTCAGAGCAAATCTGTTTGCCGCTGATCATAGGAATTTTCGTGCTAAGGGGTGATGTTTTTTTACCTAAGTTGTACTAAATTAGGCTGTGGTGTTGGGCGCAAACATAATTATATCGAATCCAAAAGATCTGCGATATTTTAATGCATTCGCGAGAAACTTTTGTCTGAATTATCCTCCTGTCTGTGTGAATGCTTAGCCTGTTTAGGTTAATGATTAGGATGTAGTGATAGATAGAGGATTACTCAAAAAATAGTCAAAAATTATAACGTGATGCAAATTCCTCTACTTGGCAAAAAAGAACCCGATCGAAATCCAATAGAATCAGCTCAGGCAGAACCCGATCGAAAGCAGCCTAAGCAAACAGAACCCAAGAAAGGGCTGCCACCTTGGCTGATAGTCCTAACGCTCGTAGGTGTATTAGGGATTGGCTTCACGGCTTTTCGCCTGTTGAATCGTGGGGATACAACAGCAGACACCACGAACGCAACAGAAGCCGTAATTTCCACAGAGCTAAGCATCAAAATCAAAGCGAGTGGCTCGGTTGTCCCAATTCAAAGCGTGAATGTCAGCCCCAAGCAAGCAGGGAAACTCACAGTACTTTTGGTAGAGCAAGGCGATCGCGTGCGAAAAGGACAAATCATCGCTCGCATGGATGATAGCAACATTGAACCCTTAGTCCAGCAAGCAAGAGCCAATGTTGCCTCTGCCGAAGCGACTTTAGCAAAATTAAGAAATGGCAGTCGTTCTGAAGAAGTCGCCTCGATTCGCGCCCGCATGGAATCCGCGAGAGCTAGTGCGAATCTGGCAAATGTCCGAGTGAATCGCTATCGAGATTTACTGGCACAGGGGGCAATTACCCAAGATCGTTTTGACGAAGTGATCACAAGCGAACGTACGGCTTTAGCTAATCTACAGGATCTACAACGTCAGTTAGAGCAAGCCCAAAACGGCAGCCGCGTGGAAGATATTGCTCAAGCAGAAGCAGCGTTAGAAAGTCAAATCGCGTCTCTCAGAAATGTAGAAGTACAACAACAAGATACGGTGATTGTGGCTCCATTTGATGGCATCATCACGCAGAAGTTTTCTAATGTTGGAGCTTTTGTCACACCAACCACCGCAGCTTCGGCGAGTAACTCGGCAACTTCTACCTCGATTGTGACACTCGCGAATGGTTTAGAAATTTTAGCGAAAGTGCCCGAGGTCGATATCGCGCAAATCAAGATTGGTCAGCAGGTGGAGATTACAGCAGATGCATTTCCAGATCGCGTTTATAAAGGTCGGGTACGCTTGATCTCTCCTGAAGCCGTAATCGAGCAAAATGTGACTTCGTTTCAAGTGCGCATCCTTTTAGAGACTGGAGAAAACCAGTTGCGATCGGGCATGAATATAGATCTCGAATTTATCGGACAAAAGATCGATAATGCTTTGGTTGTGCCGACTGTGGCGATCGTGTCTGAAGGTGGAGAGATTGGGGTTCTCATGCCCGATGAAACGAATAAGCCGAAGTTCCGGCCAGTTACGATTGGTACAACTGTGAAAAACCAGACGCAAATTCTTAAAGGAGTTAAGCCAGGCGATCGCGTGTTTGTCAAACTTCCTGACAATGCCAAACCTACAGGAAAATAGAAAGAGCGTTCGCTTGTTCAGCGATTGGGCTGCAAACTTTCCGCATGGATGACTTCAAAAGTAGTTGAGGCGATCGCCGATTATGGACTCGGAGAAAAGGGATCTGGAGTTTGGTTTGGCTTTGGGGGGCGATCGCTCGGATTTTCTGCTTGAGATGCTTTGAGTCGTTCGGCTTTCTCAGCTTGAAGTTGTTGAATCGTTTGTTGCAAATTCTCAATCACACCATACATTTCCATCGGATCGAAAACGCGTAACAAGCTGGTTTGGGTGACAATGCCCAAACCCAAGCCCCAATTCCAAGATACGACCAAACGCCCCACTCGTCTTTTTTGCATTTCTTGATGCGCTGTCCATAGTGAGTCCTCTGGGCTAAGTAGAAACAGAGGCGTACTCATAACGGTCTGAGCCTGAGTTCTCACCAGATCGATTTGCATGGCTTGAAACTGGACTATGTCGCGTTCGGTGATAATGCCAACGGGCTTGCTATGCTCTTCACCATTGGTTTGAGTAACTACAACACAACTCACACGGTGCTTTGCCATGAGTTGCGCCAGTTGCACGATCGGGGCAGTTAAGGGTGCTTGAATGACTTCAGCGGTCATCACATCTGAAACTCGTCGAAATCTCAGGAGGTTTGCTGGACGCATAACACGACGGATGCTTTCATGGGAAATGACGCCAACTAAGCGATCGCGCTCGTCCAAGATGGGCAAATGGCGAATTTGATAGCGTCGAAATAGAAACAGCGCCGCAAAAATGTCCTGTACCGAGCGCTCGGGAAGGGTGATAATTGGGTGTACCATCACCTCTGCTACTGTCATATTTGTCATGTCGATCGACTGAGCCGTCAAGCGGACAATATCTCTCTCAGTAAAGATTCCAAGCAATTCTTGTCCCTGCATGACGAGAATGCAACTAGCTAGCACCACTTTAGAAGGAAGATCTGACCAAGGATCTGACTCTATCAGCGAACAGGTGCGGTGATGCGCTTGGCTAATCAGGGCGATCGCATCAACCAATAAAGTTTCTGGAGACACGATCAAGGGATGGCGTTCGATCGCTTCACCCAAATCTGGTGCCCAATCTAAAGGATGATCAAATTGCATAGTTTGGGTTACCAAGCGATCGCAAGCTCCATGCAATAAAACACCATTTATTCGTTATACAGTTCGTTATACAGTCAGAGGGCTTTGGAAAGACATGTAACTTTCTCACAACAAAAAATTAGTAATTCAACGTTTTAGCTGACATCAGTGTACAATAGAGAAATGTTACAAAAAATCAAGCAAAGCTTAAACTTTGTAACTATTTGAGCTTAATATGGTTTTGGGCTAATAATTTTGGGGCTATGGGTCAAGCGATCTGATTATTTTCAGAAGTTCGATCGATGTCTTCTGGACTATCCTCTGTTTGGGAAGTAACCCCTGAGATTCTTCTGGTTCTACCATAGAGCCGATCTAGAACGCGCTTAACTGAAATGCGATGCCAAGACTGCCCTCGTTTTGTGGTGTATCCCTGCTGGTTGAGCCAATCTGCAATTTTTTGCAAGGACTTTCCAGATTTGTGATGCCGGCGAATCAGATCGATAACCTCAGTTTCTGCTGGATCGTCTACTAACTCACCATTTACCGATCGCTGTCCAAAAGCTGGTGAGCCATGCCCCACATAGCCACCAGAAGCCGCCTTAGCTTGCCTGCCTCGCTCTAGCCTTTCCCAGGCATTTAGGTCGTTTGCGTTGCTTGATGACATCACTGTGTTAATCTTGTGACCTTCTAGCCATCATAGCTCAACCAAGAGCGAAGATGTCGATCTTTTGGAAGTAGTTCTCAGATCTCTTTCGGAAACGGCTTTCAAGATATTTTGGCGATCGCAATCAAACAATTCGTTCATTTTATTCATATTTTACAGGAAAATTTTATGGCTACATATAAGGTCAAACTGATCGACGATTCAGGGCTTGATGTCACGTTGGATGTTCCCGACAACCAAACTGTTTTTGAGGCAGCTGAAGATGCAGGCATCGACTTACCTGTTTCCTGCCGTGCTGGATCCTGTTCTAGTTGTGCGGGTAAGGTGGTATCTGGCAAGGTAGATCAATCCGATCAAGCATTTTTGGATGACAGCCAAATCGCTGCAGGTTTTGTATTGACTTGTGTCGCTTATCCTCTTTCTGACTGCACAATTAAAACTAATCAAGAAGAATTTTTATTTTAAGTAACCCATTTACGGTGATTTCTGGAGAGAATATATGACTGCCGCTACCTTCATTAAAGACGAAGCAGAATTTGATGCGCTTTTGGCTGCCGAGCCATTATTTGTCGTAGACTGCACAGCCACTTGGTGTGGTCCCTGTAAAGTAATTAGCCCATTTATCGATCGATTAGCAGAAGCCTATAGCGATCGCGCCAAGGTATTTAAACTCGATCTAGATACCAATAAACCTGTTGCCAAACGCTTTGGTCTGCGTAGTATTCCTGCTGTGATGTTTTTTAAACAAAGTGAGTTAGTGGAAACGATGGTTGGAGTCAAGTCTTACGAAGAATATAGCGATACCCTGACTCGCCATCTTGAGGCAGCTACAGTATAGAATCATTTTTCGGAACTGCTTCCATCCGATCGCTCCAAGCCTCCTCAGAAGGAATACCAATTTCAAGTGAATTCATCATGGATTCGGATTTAAGTTCCACACTGCGTATGGTTTTCTGGGAAATGGCATCAATCGTCAATTAACGAAAAAAGTAGCCGAACTTCTGAGGGCTTCCCAGATGGAGCGATCGCAAATTCTAAACGAACTGAATTCCGATCGACGGAATATTCGCAATGGGTCTAGTGAAACCATGAGGTCTGAGAAGTTAATCAGCGAAGCTAGAGCTACAGTGATGCCAGCATTCTTGCGCGATCGCTAAATCTTCTTGGGTATGAATCACTAGGATTCTGACGGTTGAATCAGCCGTAGCAATATCTAGATTCACAGGACGATTTTGATTCTTCTCAAGATCGAGTTTTAATCCCAAAAATTCCAGAGATTGACAGGCAAGTTCGCGCACGATCGCCGAATTTTCACCCACACCCGCTGTAAATACCAAAGCATCCAATCCACCCAAGCTCACGAGCATGGAACCAAGGCACGATCGCAGCCGATGGATGTAGATATCTAGGGCAAGTTTTGCTCTAGGATTGCCCGTATCCATCGCGGCTAAAACCGATCGCAGATCGGCTGAAACCCCAGAGATTCCTAGCAAACCAGATTCTTTATTCAACTCTTTGTCTAAGCGATCGGCGGTGTAACCTTCCTGTCGGATCAGGTGAATTAAAATGCTGGGATCGATCGAACCAGAGCGAGAACCCATCATCAACCCCTCTAAAGGCGTGAATCCCATCGTCGTATCAATACTTTGACCGTTGCGAATCGCGGCAAGCGAACAACCATTGCCTAAATGACAGGTAATCAATCGCAGGTCTTTAAGATCGCGATCTAAGATTTGGGCAGCCCTCTGAGCGCAATATTGGTGGCTGATCCCATGAAATCCATAGCGACGAATCCCCAGATCTATCCATGCATAGGGGACTGGATAGATCGCCGCTGCATCGGGAATATGACTGTGAAAAGCGGTGTCAAATACGGCGATTTGCGGGATGTCTTTCCCAAAAATGCTTTCGATCGCTTCAATGCCCTCTAAGTTCGCAGGATTATGTACGGGCGCTAACACGAATAGGCCTGCGATCGCGGCTTTTACTTCGGCTGTCACGCGAACGCTCTCGCGATAATCTTGCCCTCCATGTACGACGCGATGCCCCACCACATCAACTTCCGCAGGCAGATCGATAACTTTGGTTTTTCCTTGCCAGAGGGTTTCTAAGAGGTGCGCGATCGCTTGAGTACGGGACTGCATGGGAATTTCTTCTTCCAAAACTGCCCCTGTGGCCGTTTTGACTTCAAATTCAGCAAAGCCCTGACGCCGCGTCCAGTCGATCGAGGCTTCCCATAGGGGTTCGGAAATGCGATCGCCCACTACTTCATAGAGGCAACTCTTTTGACTGCTAGAGCCAGCATTCATTACCAGTATTTTCATGATTTAACGTTATACCGCCTTTCGCCCAAAGGCATAAAAAATGGTGATATCATTCCAAATCCCTCGTTCAGTTTGTATTGACTCCAATATATAGCTCGGCTATCTGCTGCTTATATTTATCCAGTTCTATTGGGCAATTCACCAAACCTTCTCCACAAATTAGTGACTTAACTTAGTAACGAACGATTTGGGATTACTCTACCTATGGTAAAAACTCTGAGTCTAGGCTTTGATCGGGAGTAAACGGCGATTCTTTAGGGAAAACTTTTAGATCTAGTCCTGTTTCAATAGCAGCTTGCTTACAAGCATCTTCATAGCACCTATCAAATACCTCATCTAAATATCGTCTTAGACTAGGACTATCTAGAAAATAGTCGCGCAATCGCCGACGATGCTCAATCATGCTGGATCTCCAACTTTTCGATCGCCGTTCGGGTTGATATTGCCATTTGAGTAGATGCAATAACACGACAATTAAGTTATTCCTAATCGCACTTTTTTGACTTTTGCCCATGCTTTCAACTTCTTCAATTAGGTTCTCTAGATCGATTTGCTGAAACTGGTTTGCTTTTAAAAGCGCCACCGTTGTCTCAATCCATACGGCAAAGTCGCGATCGTAGAGCGTTTGTGAATTTAATGAATTGGGTGCATGTACTTGTGTCATAGGTCTCCTAATCAACTCAAAATCGACTGTGATTTCAACCTTTTTTCTAGCTTAACATTGCGAACTAGATTCATGACGGATAGCATGCAAATCGTCCTTAAACACGATCTTCTCTTGCAAGGCAAGCATAAATTCCAGATCCCCTTCTCCGACATGGAGAAGGGGTTAAGGGAAGAGATCCAGACTTCCACAAATCAGTTAGTAAGGCCACTTAAAGTCAATAGTGTCAGGTCGATCTTCGCCATATTCATAGGCGTAGTTACGACATTGAATCTGGGCATTTTTAAACTTCTCTTTGGCATGAGCCCCAGCCACTTTAAGTTTGGGAACGCGATCGATCGCATCCATGGCAATGCTAAAGCGATCGATTTGATTGTTGATCGCCAACTCCAAGGGGGTATTGATGCTGCCTTTTTCCTTATAGCCACGTACGTGCATATTGTCGTGATTGGTGCGACGGTAGGTAAGGCGGTGGATCAACCAAGGATAGGCATGGAAGTTGAAAATAATTGGCTTGTCCAGCGTGAATAAAGAGTCAAAGTCGCGATCGCTTAGACCATGGGGATGCTCGGTATCGGGTTGTAGTTTAAATAAATCCACCACATTGATAAACCGAATCTTGAGATCGGGAAACTCCTCTCTCAGCATCGCATTGGCGGCTAAAGCCTCTAGCGTTGGAATATCGCCTGCGGTGGCTAGGACTACATCAGGCTCTACACCTTGATCGTTGCTTGCCCAATCCCAAATACCAATGCCTTTGGTGCAATGCTCGACCGCTGCTTCCATGCTCAGGAACTGCAAGTGCAGTTGCTTATCTGCCACGATAATATTGATGTAGTTTTTGCTCTTGAGGCAGTGGTCAGCCACAGATAGCAGGGAATTAACATCAGGCGGTAAGTAGATGCGAACCACATCTGGACTCTTGTTGAGGGCAAGATCTAAAAAACCAGGATCTTGGTGGGTGAAACCATTATGATCTTGTCGCCATACGGTGGAGGTAATTAACCAGTTCAGCGAGGCAATATCGGCACGCCAAGGAATGTGATTGCAGATTTCTAACCACTTCGCATGTTGGTTAAACATGGAATCAATCACATGCACAAAAGATTCATAGGTGGAAAAGAAACCATGTCGTCCCGTGAGCAAATATCCTTCCAGCCAACCTTCAATCGTATGTTCGCTCAACATTTCTAGAACGCGACCATTGGGGGATAATTCTCCGCCATCGGCATCTTCGGACAAGTAGTCGGCAATCCAAAACTTCTTGCTAACTTCATAGATGGCATTAAGCTTGTTCGAGGTGTTTTCATCGGGACCAAACACTCGAAAATTCGTCATGTTCAACTGCATGACATCCCGCAAGAATACACCTAAGGGTTTTGTATTCTCCACATCAATTTGAGCGGGTTTAGAAATATCGACACCATACTGACGGAAGTCTGGCATCCGCAGATCTTTTCGCAGTAGACCCCCATTGGCTTTTGGATTAGCACTCATGCGCCGATCGCCTTTGGGGGCAAGGTCTCTCAGTTCTGGTACGAGCTTACCCGTAGCATCAAAAGCTGTTTCGGGGTTATAGCTGCGCAACCATTGTTCCAGCATTTGTAAATGTTGGGGATTGTTGTGGATTCCTGATAGGGGTACTTGATGCGATCGCCAAAAACCCTCAACCTTATGTCCATCGACTGACTCGGGCCCAGTCCAACCCTTGGGGGTACGCAGCACGATCATGGGGTAGCGCGGCAGTTTTGCCTCTCCTGTCCTGCGAGCTTCTTCGCGAATTTGTTTGATGTCGGCAACGCAGCGATCGAGGGTAGCTGCCATCGCTTGGTGCATGCTCTCTGGATCGGAACCTTCCACAAAGTAGGGTTGGTAGCCATAGCCGATGAATAGATGCTCTAAATCCGCATGGCTAATACGGGAGAGAATGGTGGGGTTATTAATCTTGTAGCCATTCAAGTGCAAGATCGGTAGGACTGCCCCATCTCGAATTGGGTTTAAAAACTTGTTGGAATGCCATGCTGTCGCGAGGGGGCCAGTCTCTGCTTCACCATCACCTACTACCACGGCACTAATTAAATCGGGGATATCAAAAACCGTGCCAAAGCCATGGGAAAGGCTGTACCCTAGTTCTCCACCCTCATGCACCGAACCAGGGGTTTCGGGAGTGCAGTGACTACCAATACCACCGGGGAAGGAGAATTGCTTAAAGAATTTCAGCATGCCCTCGGTGTCTTCACTCTTATCGGGATAGACTTCTGAATAAGTCCCTTCCAAATAAATTGGGGCAAGTACACCGGGGGCTCCATGACCTGGCCCAGACAGGTAGATCATATCCAGATCGTGTTTTTTAATAGCACGATTGAGATGTACCCAAATAAATGCCTGCCCTGGACTCGATCCCCAGTGTCCCAGCAAACGTTTCTTAACATGTTCTTCGGTTAATGGAAGATTAAGGAGAGGATTGTCACGTAGATAAATCATTCCTACGGCTAGGTAACAGGAAGCTTGCCAATAGGCGTGAATTTTGCGGAGTTCCTCTGCACTGAGTGGAGTTCCCTGAACCGTCGATCTCGCTTGCCCGTATGCACTAATTGAGGTTGCAGCAATTGGGATTGTAGGTGTGGCTACCATATGTATATATAAACCTCTTAGAGTTATCTCAGAGTAAATTTCAGAAGACTATCTTTACTTGGCTAGATTTTGCTTTTGAGATGAACGTTAAATCTACCTTCATAATTATAGAACTATAAAACCGATTTAAAATCTTTTGTTGATATACAAGATTAGTAGACATTTCGCATCTAGAATAAATGAGCAAAAGGCTTGGGATCATCGCTGCAAAACCATGTTCCACTTCCAAAATCGCCAATTTTTCCCAGCTTCCAAGAACCTACGATACTATTTTTGAAACCCTTGCAAAGTGATGAATTCCTATCCCAACCTGTTGAAAATTCAATTAAAATGGGTATGAGTTCGGATTAAACATGTATAGATCGAGGAAATCTAATTCTTGGGAGTTAAAGGTTTTGATCCCCTAACATTGAGGATGCGGTTTTGATTGGTAAACTCATAGAAGAATTGAATTAAGGAACCTAAATTGCCTAAGCTCGGTGTAAATATAGACCATATCGCTACAATCCGTCAGGCGCGACGAGGCGAAGAACCAGATCCAGTTGCTGCTGCCGTACTCGCTGAGTTGGCGGGTGCTGATGGAATTACAGTACATTTACGTGAAGACCGCCGCCACATGCAAGAACGGGACGTGCGCGTACTGCGCCAAACCGTGCGCACGCATTTAAATTTAGAAATGGCTGCTACACCCGAAATGGTAGCGATCGCCCTCGATATCAAGCCAGACTATGTCACCCTCGTGCCTGAAAAACGTGAAGAAATCACGACTGAGGGGGGCTTGGATGTGATTGGGCAGGGCGATCGCTTGGTGCAAATCGTGCAGCAATTGCAAACCGCAGGTATTCCCGTCAGCCTGTTTGTCGATGCCGAACCCGATCAGCTCAAAGCCTCTGCTCAAACTGGGGCAAAATTTGTGGAGTTGCATACGGGAACCTATGCCAATGCCACCAACGAGGAAGAGGTAAAGCGAGAATTAGAATTTTTGACAAAGGGCGGTGCGATCGCCATTTCTCTGGGCTTAAGACTCAATGCGGGGCATGGCTTAACCTACTCAAATACGCGCCCCATAGCGCAAATCCCAAATATGGAGGAATTAAATATCGGTCACAGCATTATCAGTCGGGCAGTTCTCGTTGGTTTAGATCGAGCGGTCAGCGAAATGAAAGCTTTGGTAATTTAGGAGAATTGGGGGCTCATAAAGCGATCGCTAATGGTTTTAAATAGACCTTGCGATCGCGAGTCACCTACGAGGTTCGTTTTGAACGCTCATATTGCGATTAAATTCTCACCTGCAAATTGGACAACTCTTTGGACTCGCAGCAATGGAACTTGGTGCTGGCGTGCCAGTTGAGCGCAGTCCTCATACTCGGGGTGAACTGTGTAAATGTCTCCACGTTGGGTAATTTTTACCCTTGCTCTCCCATATTCCGTATCCACCCAGCGAATTTCTCTCGGTAAAATCGTGCGTTCTTGCAGGCGATGGCGAATCCCCAGGGTTGTGGTTTCTCGAAAGAGAACTTGTTCGCAAACTTGGGCGCGATCGCATGGGCAGATCGCAGTTAATAACAACCCCGTGCGAGATTTTTTCATACCAATCGCTTGCGTGAAGACATCCAATGCCCCCTTTTGCAGCAATTGCTCCATCACATAGGCAACGACTTGGGAGCTGAGATCGTCTACTTGGGTTTCAAGGACAGTGACGACTTCAAGCTGCTGAGGAAATTGAGCTACATAGGATTGGGAACCGATTTCTAGGATTTTTTTTTATCCTGTTTATGCTTGTGTTTTTTGTCTTTATGCTTTTCCCCCCGTTCCTGTACATCTGAGAGCGAATCCTCTCCTTCGCCAATCCACAGACGCACAATATTGGGAATCTCTAAATCTCGCGTACCCGCGCCTAAGCCTACTTTCTTGATTCTGAGATTGGGACTCTTCCCAAAGGACTCGCAAAGCGAAACCGCGATCGCTGCGCCAGTCGGCGTCACCAGTTCCTTTTCAATGCCATTGCTAAATACAGGGACTTGATGTAGTTCCCAAAGCTTTAAAACCGCAGGCGCAGGCACGGGCATTCGACCATGTTCGCATTTCACAAACCCACCGCCCGTAGGCAATGCCGAACAGAATAACTGGTCTATGCCCAGCCAATCTAACCCCGCACAAGTGCAAACAATATCGACGATCGCATCCAAAGCCCCAACCTCATGAAAATGCACCTGCTCGGGGGCAATGCCATGCACTTTGCCCTCCGCGATCGCCAAACACCGAAAGATACGCAAACTCCAAAATTCCACCTTGAGCGGTAAATTTGCCTGTCGAATCAGGGTTTCGATTTCTGGTAAATGCCGATGATGGGTGTGGACATCATGGCTAGTATCGCGATCCTGCGAGCGATCGTGGGTATGCTCGTGGTCATGGTCTGAAGAATGCTTATGGGTGTGTTCGTGGGCACGATCGTGGGAATGGTCGGGTTCTGGTGGGGCTGATTCCTCTGGCAACGCCTCGCGATCGGGATTCATACTGTCGTCGGGTATTAACTCAACATGTACCTTCGTTGCCTCTTGACCGCAGCGAAGCACTAGCTCAGATCGGATCTTAACTTTTTGACTCAACCCTAAGCGATCGATGACTAGGTTGAGGTAATCGATGGGAACCCCCGCACTGACCAGTGCCCCCAAACACATATCCCCTGCAATTCCGGCATGACAATCCCAATATGCAATGTTTGACATAATTCCTGACTACTGACCACTGATATGATTATCGCTGTTGACTGCGATCGCATTAATCAAATATAAGGCCATGAAATATAAGGCAAAAGTTTTTGTTACCCTACGACCATCCGTACTCGATCCCGCTGGCACTGCGGTGCAATCTGCGCTGACCCAAATGAGCTACAACGTCGAGTCTGTCCGCATCGGTAAGTATGTGGAAATGGTTTTAGATGCTACCGATGAGTCTGAGGCAAGCGATCGGCTCCATCAAGCCTGCGACCAATTACTTGCCAATCCCGTCATTGAAAATTATCGTTTCGAGCTGGCGGAGGCATGATGAGGTTTGAACCATTGCCAAAATTTAAAGTACGACGCTAAATTGGAAATACGATCATGACCACATTATTACAAGCAAAGAACCTAACGTTGGGAGATGTACAACGTCTGTTTGGGTTCAAACGAGAGGCGATCGCGCCATCGTTTGCTTCATTACTATGCTTAGAGCCTTTGACGGAATTTGAGCGGCAAGAACTTGCCCAAATTCAGGAAGATTTTGACAATTATTTGGCTGAAGGCAAGGTTTCTGAAGGGCAGGTAAAGTTTTTAGTTATCGCGCCGTTGATGAAGCTGGCTGGTTTTTATAAATCACCATTGGCAATTTCTTTGGAAGAAGATATAGCCGAAATCGAAATTACCGATCTAGATACGACCATCAAGGGCAGGATGGATATTCTCGCTGTTAAGAAAGCGCTCTCTAAAGCCGAGGCTGCTTTTTGGGTTTTGGTGATCGAGGCTAAAAATAGCGAAATTGCGGCATTAACAGGGTTGCCACAACTGCTTACCTATGCCTACAAAAGCTTAGAAAATCAACCCACGGTATGGGGATTGACGACGAATGGAGTCACCTATCAGTTTGTCTATCTCAGTCAGGGCAATTCACCCATCTATCAATTACTGCCAGATTTAAGCTTGATTAATTCTGAGCGATCGCTGCAATTACTTCAAGTTCTCAAAGCGATTTGCGCGCTGATTGCAGCTTAGTCCAAACTGACATGAATTATAGGTTGTGCTGCGCTCTCTAATTGCGAAACATTCACCCAACAGGCAACTCAATGATAAATTCTGTACCTTTGTTTGACTCAGACTGAAAATATAACTTGCCCTGATGTTTTTCAACCACGATCTGATAGCTGATCGAAAGCCCCAAGCCCGTGCCTTGACCGACAGGTTTGGTGGTAAAAAAGGGGTCAAATAGTCGGCTTTGTGCTGCTTGAGGAATGGCGATGCCATTATTAGCAATCCGAATTACAACGTAGGGATGGGAGACGTTCGATCGCAGCTCCGTGTGGATCGTAATCGTGCTGGGCTCGGCTTCGGTTTGAATTTCTTGATTTTCAGACGCGATCGCTTGCTGTTTCTGCTTTTCCTCTAGCGCGTCGATCGCATTACTGAGAATATTCATAAACACTTGATTGATCTGCCCTGCGAGGCAAGTCACTTGGGGTAAATTGCCATATTCCTTAATCACCGTAATCTCTTTTTGATCGCCGTAGGGTTTAAAGCGATTTTGCAAAATCATTAAGGTGCTGTCGATACCTTCATGGATATCGAAGGGCTTTTTGCCATCATGATCCGATCGCGAGAAATTTCTTAAGGACGAAACAATCTGCCGAATCCGATCGGCTCCTCCACGCATGGAGGCAAGCATTTTGGGTAAGTCGCTCAACAAAAACTCCAGATCGATCTGCGCCATTGCCTGCTGAATTTCTGGCTCAGGTGTGGGGTAATGTTTCTGGTAAAGCGTAATTAGCTCAAAAAGGCTCTGGACATAGCGGCTGGCATGGTTAAGATTGCCATGAATGAAATTTACAGGGTTGTTGATCTCATGGGCAATGCCCGCTACAAGTTGCCCCAAGCTGGACATTTTTTCGTTTTGGATGAGCTGCGCCTGCGTATGTTTGAGATTGGCAAGGGCAGTTTCCAGTTGTTGCGCTTGGGCATGGGCAGAGATGGCATTGGTGCGCAGTTCTTTTTCAGTGCGGCGACGTTCCCATTGCTCGATGCTAAGCGACACAATATCCGCGATCGAGTGGGCAAAGTTTTGTTCCTCTAGAGCGTAGGCACGCGTCGGGTCGGGATGTTCGTAGATGATCGTGCCCACTTTTTGCCCATCTAACCTCAGGGGAATGTCTAATCTGGCGGATTCTCTAAAGGTTGGTGTTGGGGTAATCGAGGTATCTATGTAATCTGGGATGAAAGGCAAGCGATCGCTAGACAAATTCCCTTCTGGTCGGATGAGTAACTGAATGGCTTCAATAAAGTCGGCATTTTTGGGATCGGCTTCCCTTCCTAACTCTTTGCCTAATTCTCTCTCTAGCTCTACGCCCGAAGCATGGGAACGGTTACTGCTTTGATAAAGGTCGAGACACCAGATTTTGGTGCGGTTGTTTTTATAGAGCCAAATGCTGACGCGATCGCATTCGATCGTGCGGGTCGCGGTTTCTAGGATGACGCGCAGGGTGGCTTTAAGATCGTCATAGAGGAGGGCGCGATGTTTTGTCAGTTCTAAAAGGGCTTGCTGTTGCTTGCGCAGCCTCATCCCACTAAGTTGCAATGCTGCTTCCGCCCATTTGCGATCGGTAATATCATGCGCCACAATCATGAGATATTCCACCTGACCTTGGGGATCGCGAATCACGCTACCTGAAGATTCGAGAATGCGCCAAGAGCCATCTTTATGCTGCATGCGATATTCCAAGACCTTGCCAACGCCAGTGGCAAGCGTGGACTGAGCCACCTCTAAAACCTTGGCTTGATCGTCGGGGTGAATTTTGTCATAGGCCCATGTTTCCTGAAGTTCTGAAGCCGAGTAACCCAGTAAGGTACTGTAGGAAGGGCTGTTATAGATGCGATAGCCCTGGGGATCGATCACGGCAATTAGATCGGAGGCATTTTCTGCGATCAGCCGAAACAAGCGATCGCGTGGAAGCTTATCCAGTTCTGTAGAAATATCGTTTGGATCTGTCATAACTCAACAATACTTGCAAATTCCGCTCGCAGAACGGTCATCATATCAAGTTCTATTGAGTGGAAATAATTCGTTTGAAAGGGAATACATCAATCACTACTTGGATTTCGAGACTGCGATCGCCCTGCTCAATCGGGTATCCCTTTGTAGGGGTAATTCATGAATTACCCCTACTACAATTACAAAGGGGCTGGAGGGTCAGAGATTAGCTGAGCTTGTCGATCGCAGCTTTAACACCTGCACCGGGGGTAAACCCGGTATAGCCTAGTTGTTGCAAGGTTGCCTCGATCGCACTAATCGCGGTCAGAATATCGCGATCGCTGACAAAGCCCAGATGCCCAATGCGGAATATTTTGCCAGACAGGTGATCCTGTCCGCCTGCAAGGACGATATCAAAATTCTTTTTGATTACCGAGCGAATTTTCTCAGCATCCAAGCCTTCAGGGGGTACGACCGCCGTAATTGAATGGCTGGCACTGGCATCATCGGCAAGTAGTCCCAATCCCAGAGCCTTTGCCGCTGCACGGGCAGCATTGCGATGGCGCAGGTGACGCGCAAAGATGCTTTCCAGCCCTTCTTTTTGCATCATTCCGAGTGTGACTTGCAGGGCTATCACCATATTCACCGAAGTCGTGAATGGCGTAGAGTTTTTGGCAGCATCCTTTCGTGCCTTGCCCAAGTCCAGATAGTAGCGAGGCAGGTTGGCGGTTTTATAGGCTTCCCAAGCTTTAGGCCCAACGGCAACAAAGCCAAGTCCGGGGGGGATCATATAGCCCTTTTGCGAACCTGATGCCACGACATCCAAGCCCAAGGCATCAATCGGCACGTTCATTGCACCCAAACTGGTGACGGCATCCACAATGATTAAGGCTTTGCCATGGGCTTTAACATGGCTGTTAATTGCTTCTAGGTCGTTCATCACCCCTGTTGAGGTTTCGCTGTGGGTAATGATGACGGCTTTAATTTCCTTGTTGGTATCTGCCTCTAGCTTGGCACGAAATACCTCAGGGTCTAAAGCTTTGCCCCATTCGGCTTTGACGCGCTCGGCATTGATTCCATAGGCATCGCAGACATCGCCCCAGCGTTCGCCAAATTTACCATTGTCGCCTACGAGCACGCGATCGCCTTTGCTCAAAAAGTTCACGATCGCGGCTTCCATTGCACCAGTGCCGCTTGCCGTTAAAATCAGCACATCATTTTCGGTTTGATGAATCCATTTTAGTTTTGCGGTGACATCTGCCATCACTTTACTAAAATCACCACTGCGGTGTCCGATCGGTGATTTTGCCAGAGCCAAGAGCGCCTGTTCGGGAACAGGGGTTGGTCCGGGAATCATCAACATTAATTTGTCTTCCATGTCGCCACTTTTCTCAATCTAGTCCTAACATTTTAAGCGCTATTGTTCGACTGCTCGTATGCATCAGCGCGATCCCCAAGTCATTGCAGTTAAAAAGTCTGATTAAAAGCCTTATGGGGAGTTGGATTCCAAGATTATAAATTCACTATTTCAATCTACAAATTGCGGTTAAATCCAAAAATTCCTCAAGTTAATTGTTGAATTTTCAGGAAATGGTGTAGATTAGCTCGCAGATAGATTAGGGCTAGAAATCAAGATTTTGGGGTTTGGATCGTCTTGTGATGAATCGCAAAGCAAACAATAAAAAACCAAAATCTGGGAACTTTGCCCTCAAATTTTCGGACTATAGGGAACTATGAGGCAAAGTTATCTGTTTTTTTCAGTTTTAGCAGCTTTGGTGGTGATTTCTCCGCTTTCAGTTTCGCTTGCCCAAGCGGAAACTCAAAAGCCCCACGATCGCACGGCGAATCGTCAAATCATCAGCCAGAAACCATCGGAAACCCCCGATCAACTTTTAGAACGAGGAAATGCCTATGTACGATTGGGGAATTTAGAAGGAGCGATCGCTTCGTTTCAAGCGGCAATTAAGCTCAATCCCAATTTGACCGCTGCCCATTATAATTTAGGACTTGCTCAAGCCCAAGCAGGACAGACGCAGCAGGCAATTTACTCTTTTCAACGGGCAGCAAGACTCGATCCAAAATTTGCGATGGCCTATAGCAATTTAGGGGCGGCTCTGTTACAGGGTGGCAAGGTTCCCCAAGCGATCGCTTCGCTCAAACGGGCTATTCAACTCGAACCCAAACTGGCGATTGCCTACTACAACCTCGGACTAGCGCTCAAAGAACAAAAAGATTTTAACGGCGCGATCGCCAACCTCCAGCAGTCCATTCGTCTCAATCCGCAGTCCCCCGAATCCTATTACAACCTCGGATTGATCGTGCAAGGTAAAGGCGATTTGACCAAGGCGATCGCCCTCTACGAGCAGGCACTCAAACTCGATCCAAACTATCCAGAGGCATACTACAACCTAGGCGCAGCTTTCTTGCTGCAAGGAAATACCGATCGGGCGATCGTGGAGCTACAAAAAGCCACAGCACTTAGAAAAGGCTATGCCGATGCTTTTTATACCCTTGGCGTCGCCCAAGCGAAATTAAGTCAAAAGCAAGAGGCAATTCAGTCTTTTATCCAAGCAAAAATGTTCTTTAACCAGCAAAAAAACACGCAATGGGCAAACATCAGCGAACAACAAATTCAACGATTAAAGTAAAGGTGATATAGGAAAATTGCCTGTCATAGTGCGGTATAGATTTCCTTGAATATTGTCTTAGAATTATTAAAAGCAATCTGAACTAAAACTAAAGTTTAAGGCGATGATACCAACTGTTTTTGAAAAAACTTCGTTGTACGAATCTGATTTTCTAGCTTGGACTGATGAAACCTCAGCAAAGTTACGTGCTAGAGATTTTGACAGCTTAGATTTGGAAAACTTAATTGAGGAGATTGATAGTTTGGGGGCTTCGCAGCGAAAAGAATTACTCAGCCGATTAACAGTTTTACTAGAGCACTTAATCAAGCGGATGTATATCGATCTGCCTCAAGAGTTTGACGGTTGGGTGAATACCATTCGCAATCAACGCACAGAACTAGAAATCTTAATTTTGCAATCCCCTAGCTTAAAGTCTAGATGGCATAAGTCTTTTGATGAAGCATGGAGATTGGCAATGAAAAGAGTCAATAAAGATTATCCTAGCTACAAATTTCCCACAACTTGGCAATTTAGTCGTGAAATCGAAGCCTTTCTCGAGCTAGACTTTTGGAAAAATTGATTTATTGAAACTGAGCCCATAACCAAGTACCAACTTTGCCATGATTGGTTTGCCGCGATCGCGCGAAGGCTTCTGCGAACAATGTACACCCAATCTAAATTTCAGGGTAGAATATGGCAATACTTATAGCTTATGCCAGATCATACTCACATCCATATTAGGGGTGCTAGACAGCACAACCTAAAAAATATTGACCTTACCATCCCACGAGACAAGCTGATCGTATTTACGGGGGTCTCTGGCTCAGGCAAATCATCTCTGGCTTTTGACACAATTTTTGCAGAGGGTCAGAGACGTTATGTCGAGTCGCTCAGTGCCTATGCGCGTCAATTTCTCGGTCAGGTAGAAAAGCCTGATGTGGACTACATCGAGGGGCTGAGTCCTGCCATTTCAATCGATCAAAAGTCTACTTCTCATAATCCGCGATCGACCGTGGGGACTGTCACCGAAATTTATGACTATCTGCGCTTGCTGTTTGGTCGAGCGGGCGATCCGCACTGTCACATCTGCGATCGCAACATCGCACCTCAAACCATCGACCAGATGGTAGACAAAATCATGGAACTAGGCGATAAAAGTAAGTTCCATTTGCTAGCACCCGTAATTCGAGGTAAAAAAGGAACCCATAAAAAGCTTTTGTCTGGGCTGGCGGCGGAAGGATTCGCACGGGTGCGAATTAATGGAGAGGTGCGCGAACTGGGCGATAACATTGAGCTTGACAAAAATAAAATCCATAATATTGAAATTGTCGTCGATCGCTTAATTCGCAAGGATGGCATCCAAGAACGTTTGACGGATTCCCTCAGTACCTGTCTGAAACGGGCGGAGGGCATTGCTATGATTGAGATTCTAGAGAAAGGAACCCCATCCACAGAGGTGTCTGGAAACGGACAGGCAGAGACAGAACCTGACAGCCCAAACCTGATTACCTTCTCAGAAAACTTTGCCTGTCCCGAACATGGGGCGGTCATGGAAGAGTTGTCACCTCGTTTGTTTTCGTTTAACTCTCCCTATGGGGCCTGTCCCGCCTGTCATGGCTTGGGTAGTACCAAGACCTTCTCTCCCGAACTAATCGTTCCCGACCCAAAATTACCTGTCTATGCCGCGATCGCACCTTGGGCAGATAAAAGCCATACCTACTATCTCTCTTTGCTGGTCAGCGTTAGCGAATATGCAGGGTTTGATATTGGAACACCTTGGGAACAGTTGAGCGCGAATCAGCAAGATATTGTTTTGCACGGAACTACCGAGAAAATTTTTATTAAGGCAGACTCTCGCTTTGGTAGCCAAAATCAAGGATATTACAAGCGCTTTGAGGGAGCGATCGCCATGTTGCAGCAGCAATATGCGGAGGCAGGTGAATCGCTCCAACAAAAACTAGAACAGTTCCTGATTGATATGCCCTGCGGTGTCTGTGATGGCACGAGACTGAAGCCAGAGGCATTGTCTGTAAGAATTGGTGGCTATCGCATTACGGATTTTACTTCGGCTCCCATTGGAACCTGTTTAGAGCGGTTGAATCATTTGCAATTGGATGCGCGGACGCGACAGATTGCCGAGCAAGTTCTCAAAGAGATCAAAGCCAGATTGCAATTCTTGCTAGATGTTGGCTTAGATTATCTCACCCTAGATCGTCCGACCATGAGCCTCTCAGGCGGAGAAGCCCAACGGATTCGCCTTGCGACCCAGATCGGGTCGGGCTTAACGGGCGTGCTCTACGTACTCGACGAACCTAGTATTGGTTTACATCAAAGAGATAACTCTCGCTTGCTCGGAACCTTAGTTAAGCTAAGAGATTTGGGTAACACCCTGATCGTGGTGGAACATGACGAAGAAACGATCCGCGCCGCCGATCATCTGGTAGATATTGGACCTGGAGCAGGCATTCATGGTGGGGAGATCGTGGCTCAGGGGGATGTTACCGACATTGAGAATCATCCCGACTCGATTACTGGGGCTTACCTCGCAAGGCGATCGCAGATTCTCACACCCCAACTCAGGCGCGAAGGGAATGGTAAACAGCTAGAAATTAAAGGCGCCCATCGCAATAATCTCAAAAACATTGATGTCAAAATTCCATTAGGTAAGTTGGTCTGTGTCACGGGCGTATCTGGCTCGGGTAAATCCACTTTAATCAACGAACTCCTCCATACCTATTTGGAACATCATTTCAATCGTAGGGTTCCATTGCCTACGGGAGTGAAGGAAATCTCAGGCTTGCGATCGCTGGATAAATTTATCGTGATCGACCAGTCTCCGATTGGGCGCACGCCTCGCTCTAATTCTGCTACCTATACGGGTACCTTTGATGTGATCCGCGAGACCTTTGCGCTGACTACCGCTGCTAAAACACGCGGCTATAAAGCAGGGCAGTTCTCGTTTAATGTCAAGGGTGGTCGCTGCGAAGCCTGTAGCGGTCAGGGCGTGAACGTGATCTCGATGAACTTCCTGCCCGATGTTTACGTGCGTTGCGATGTTTGCAAGGGCGCTCGTTACAACCGCGAAACCCTACAGGTAAAGTACAAAGATAAAACGATCGCTGATGTCTTAGATATGACGATCGAAGAAGCGATGCACTTCTTTGAGAATATTCCCCTTGCCCATACGCGATTAGGAATGCTGGTAGATGTAGGTTTGGGCTATATTCGCCTCGGTCAACCTGCCCCGACGCTCTCAGGTGGTGAGGCACAAAGGGTGAAACTTGCCACGGAACTCGCTCGCAGGGCAACTGGGAAAACCCTCTATCTGATCGACGAACCTACGACTGGACTGAGTTTCTACGATGTGCATAAGTTGCTCGATGTCGTGCAACGCCTGGTAGACAAGGGAAATAGCGTTTTGATGATCGAACACAATCTGGATGTGATTCGCTGTGCTGACTGGGTGATTGACTTAGGGCCTGAAGGAGGCGATCGCGGTGGTGAAATCATTGCCGAAGGAACACCCGAACAGGTGGCTAAAGTACCCCATTCCTATACAGGTCAATACCTGAAATATGTGCTTGCCGAATATCCCACAGCTTAAGTCCTTCTTGTTAATATTGTTTTGGCTTACTGTCTACTTAAAACAAGCATTCACAGATAAAATCAGCCAGTTCGTTGAGTCGATTTCTCAACCACTATAGCAGTTTTCAGATGAGAAAAATATTGTAAGATAAAGAGAAAAATGCCAAAAGGAATAACCATCTCTCAAGACCTACGTCAACGAGTCGTTGAAACATATCTAGCAGGTCAAAGCACCATGCAAGAAGTAGCCGATCGCTTTGAAGTCAAGCGTGGTTGGGTAAACGAAATCGTACAAAGATATAAACTTACAGGCAGTGTTGCCCCCAGTCCAAGAGGAGGAGGAGCACCAGCCATACTGGTGGACGAAGACTACCAAGTTCTTGCAGAGATTATCAAGCAGCAAAACGATGCTACCTTAGCAGAAATCGCCACACAATTAGCAGAACATACGGGAGTATTAGTCAGTGTGCCCACAATGAGTCGAGCAGTCAACAAAATGGGGTTCAGTCGAAAAAAAAACTCTGCACGCAGATAAACGAGATACAGAAGCAGTAAGACAATTACGTCTGGAATATCACCTTCTGTTCTGGGCGATCGAAACCGATAACCTGATCTTTATCGACGAAGCAGGGTTAAATCAGAGCATGACACGTACCCATGCACGTTCAGAGAAAGGGCAACGGGCTCATGGCAGCAAGCCCTAGCGCCGAGGTGAAAATTTGACGATGATTGCAGCACTCGCAATGTCTGGCATCATTGCCACAATGACTTTTTTCGGTAGCAACGATATCTTGACGTTATACCAATTTAATTGGTGCAAGCAACAGATAAGAAATGTAAGACACTGTAGTTCTTAACGATATGCTAGATCTGTTACCCTCTGTCTTTAAATTGGTATTACTTGTTCTATGTGACTGAGGTATTGGTACCGCAATTGTGGGCAGGTGCAGTGGTGATTATGGATAATCTAAACCTCCATGTTACCGATGCGGTACGTGAAGCAATTGAGGAGGCGGGAGCCACCTTAATCTTCCTGCCAACTTATTCACCTGAGTTATCGCCAATTGAATTGTTTTGGTCTAAGGTCAAGGCTATCCTGCGTTCTATAGCTCCTAGGACTAAAGATGAACTTCATGATGCGATTACTGAGGCATTTAATGCTGCTTCTCGTTCTGATATCTCTGGTTGGTTTGCGGAGTGCGATGCCCGTACTGTTCTCATTTGAAAACCGCTATACCAACCCCGCACCCGATCCATCAAAGTCAACAATCTTGGCAATGCGACGGTCAAACATATCGTATGTGTAGGTCACAGACTTTGTTAACACCCCACCACTGGTTTTCGTATCAACATTCGTCAAGCGGTTCCGATAATCCCATACATAACTCGTCACCTCACCCGTGGCAATATTTGTCCTTTGGGTGCGATTTCCCTCATCATCATAGAGATAGGTAAACGTTCCATCTGACTGCAAACGATTATTTGCCGTCGTCACATAACCCTTGCGATTTCCCAACGCATCATAGCTAAACGCCTCAGATGTTTGATAACTATGGGTCGCAGCCGTAAGCTGACTCGTGGCATCATAGCCATACCCACTACTGCCATCCACCGTCGTCAACTGCGTCACCCTTGCCGCCGCATCATAGGTCAGACCATTACTATTAATCGTCGTCGCATTCCGCGAATGCGTCAGAGCCGTTAACTTACTCGCCAGATCGAATGTCAGACTGCTATTTACTACAGGCACAGACTGATCTGTGCTGGCGAACCTGTTGATTCCCGACATCCGCCCCACGGCATCATAGATCAGGTCAACCCGCTTATTACTCACTCCCGAACCCGATTGCGTCACTTGGGTTAAACGTTGGAGCGCATCGTAACCAAACCCCTGCGTTCCCTTCAAAACTCCTGCGATAGTATCGGTCAAACTGATGCGATTTCCTGCGACATCATAGGTCGAAGTCAGAATTACATTCGGCACACCCGATGTTCCCGTACCATCCACAATGGTTTGTCTGCCTGCCCCATCGTAACTAAAGGCATAACGCGAACTCGGAGCGATCGCGCTCACCACCTGACTCGCCGCATCAAATGTAAACTGAAAACTTAGTGAGTTTTAAGCCAAGCATTTAAGTCAGCAACGGTTTCAAGGTCAAAAATTGCTTCTGCGAGATTTTCTAGCTGCACTACAGATAGTTTAGAAATTCGAGTTTTTAGTCTGGGACTGACTTGTCCAAGTTTGCGGGTTAGTTGGCGCAGCAAGATTGCAGCCTGACCTTTTAACAAACCTCTTTGTTCGCCTAACTGCAAGCCTTCTTGTTTGCCTAACTGCAAGCCTTCTTCCAGAGCTTCTTGATAAACACGAGTTTGCTTTAAATCAGTCTGTGTAAACATTTTCTCAATCTCCTGACGGCTCAACTTGGGGAATTTATATACCAGTACAGTCTCTATAAATTTTACTACTTCGGCTTGTAGATCTGTGCTGATTTCTTGCTCGACTTTAGCTGCTAGGGCTTTTGCCATTTTAGGGGCTATTTTCTCGGAGGATAAAATTAACTGGATAATTGCAATGCCCAGCGAATTTGTCTCATGCTCTAACCAGTCTTCTAAATAGACTCGCACAATTCGCCCCAGAGCGATCGCTTCTTGACAATGTTTGGGAGGCTCTGGTTCGCAATTGGATCGCGCAAATATGGCTACGGCTTTCCAGTCTTGTTTGGGGCGATATTGTTTGAGGTAAAGTCGTATCTCTGCCTCAAAATCTAAGTAAAAATCATCGTTGAGTTGAAACTGAACTTCTGTGAAGTAAATCAGTTTATCGTCGGTTGATGGAATGAAAACGCCATCAGTCCGAAATGCTTTCTCTTTAATTTCGATAGAACTAAATTGATAGCCTTCTGCTTCGGAGGCAGGGCGATCTAGTAGCTCAAAGAGGAGCGAATGGAATGTCTGGAAGAGTTGATAAAATAGCGTGTCCGTTTTCATGAGGGCTAAGCATAGCATAATGCTTGAGCTACGCAAATATATTGATTGTGGGCGACCCACTTTACCAACTAGACAATCTCCTTTTCAGTCTGTGAGCCATCATTATGAGTTTCTATCTGAACATGAAATGCGAGCTTAGGAATATCAAATTCCTCTATATTTTCAAATCTCAAAATTTCATCAATTATTGGAGAGTCAGAAGCTCTCAAACTAATTACTGTAAGCAAAGATGTTTTGCTATCACAAATATCATACCTCTGAATCATAAAATTCTTTCCCGAATTCCAGTATATTATATTGCTTATTTCCTTCCTTCCTATTCTCGAATCTATGATAGTCAATCTTATATGCTTAACACTTTCCACTGGAACATCAAGATAGTCGATTAAATAACTATAACGTTCTACTGACTCTTCCATAGATGGCTCTTCGTCTGGATCTAAATCATAGTAATCTTCAGGCAACACCTTAATTAATTTACTGGAACTGTCTGAGTAGGTTTGATATTCTATTATTATTTGGATGTCACTCATTATTTATTTTTTCCTCTACCACCTAAATCCCGACCTTCAAAAGCCTTTTGAATTTGTTTGAGTGTCTTTTTATCAATTTCTCCTTTTTTCTGCATTTCAATTAGTTCTGTAGGTGTTTTTTGTAAAAGATCATTTATATTCACATCTTTTTGAATGTTTCCACTACTGCGAAGGTCTTTCAATTGACCTTTTCCTTGAAGTTGTTTGTCAATTGGAATATTTGGATCAGCATTACCAAAGTCTATCTCTAAAAATGGAGGAAAGAGAGGCTGAGGAATGGGAAAACCTTGAGGGATGCTACAGATTCTACCAATATCCTCAAAATCTCTGCCGCGATTAATTGCATTTGGGTCTGAATAGCGCCCGCTAGGAGATATGTATATTGTAGGTCTACTCTCTTGAGGAATCGGGAAAGTGAGCATACCACCAGGGAAACCAATTCCAGCACTATTGGTAAACCCACCCAAACTTTTACCTAGACCTCCCACATCATTAAAAAGTTCTGGCGCACCTCCGAAGTCTGAAGTACTTCCTGAGTTTCGTCGTGTGCTGTAATAAATTATTGCCCCACCAACCAAAAAAATCCCACCAATAACGACTACAGGAACAACAAAAGTTATTGCTGTATAACCAAATGGGTCAGTTCCATTCGTCGCACTATTCCCAACATACCGATAAAGATTCGTATCGCCACCCGCAAAACCAATTCTATCCTCGCTAATAAACCTACCCACCACAGAATCATAATAGCGAGAGCGATAATAATAAAGCCCAGTCTCAGAGTCAAACTCCCGACCCGTAAAGCCAAACCGAGACTTCACAAGTGGCGCACTCTGACCCGTGACATTGCCAAAACTATCGTACTTGATGTGCTTTTGCACCACACCCGCACTACTCACCAAATCCCTCACCGTACCCAAATAATCAGAAAGCGTCCAAGAAACTTGAGTCGTTTCCACCGCCAACACCTGATCTAAATTCGCACCATAGAGATATCGCTCCTTGAGAATGCCAAGCCCACTCAGCACCAACATAATATGGTCGCGGTCATAAACATACCGCTCAACCACTGCCAACCCCGCACCCGAACCATCAAAGTCAACACTCTTGGCAATGCGACGGTCAAACATATCGTATGTGTAGGTCACAGACTTTGTTAGCACCCCACCACTGGTTTTCGTATCCACACCCGTCAAGCGATTCCGATAATCCCAAACATAACTCGTCACCTCACCTGTGGCAATATTTGTCCTTTGCGTGCGATTTCCCTCATCATCATAGAGACAGGTAAATGTTCCATCGATTATTCGCCGCTGTCACATGAGCCGTGTGATTGCTATCGTAAGAAAATCTTTTAATCATCACAAACAAATCATTCAGTTGACGATTTATTTTCGGCTTGGCAGAATTGAAGTCGAGTATATAGAGAGATTCCATCTGCACGCCAGATTTTTGGCTTTGTTATTCCTTCTGTCATCCATTCATATGAAGGTAGATGTCCAAGTGGTGCATTTAAATTAAACTGAAATACTTTTTTGTGTATATCCCATCCCAATTCTTTAAAAAACTCTTCGTATGAATCATCCTGTATACCTGATTTTGTCTTTGCAAATACTTTTTGAAATACCCTCCCTTGAATGCTAAATCCAAAGTGCTCTCTACTATAATTTACCCACAAGCGATCAATCGACATTAAGTATCCACATGGAAAATTTTCGATTGGATCCTTCTCTATTTTTAGATATACCAACCACTCACCAAACCATTTTCTTTTGGTAATCTTTAAAATCAAGTTCCTCGTTTCACTATCAGCTTTTTCCCATTGCTGAGTCATCAAGTAACTTTCTAGATAATTTAAGCTTGGGGGGGAAAACTCACTGTAGGCGAAAAGCAATGCAATTAATATTGCAATTGCAAGAAATATCTTCATGGATTTTATTTTCATTGCTGTCGAGTGTAATCAGGTAATCTTATAGTTTTAACTGGAGGTATAAATTTAGGAACATAATTATTCCCACGCCACCCATAGCGTACTCCAAGAGACCAATCGATCAATTTTCTTTCCAACTCAAAAGGTTCAATTATATGTCTGATATATTTTTCCACTCTAGTTTCTCTCAATGCCTCAATTGTCACAGTTGTACAATTGTTGCTAGATAAATCATAATCCCTTAAAGGCAGAGGTCTAGCCCTTTGCTCTATGCCATTCTTTTTTGGGATTGGGGCGTTGAAATATAATCTATCTAAGTAAGCGGCAATCTTATCTTCCTCGTCTTTCGAGAAATCAAGCTGATAGCGACGAATAGGAACTCCTACAAGGCTGTAATTCATATAGAATTGATCACCATTAGATCTATCTAACCCCTCTTTATTAAAGTTATAGTAGGTTCCATTTATTGCTATTGCAGTGTGCCCAAATGGATTACTTTCACTTACCCCCCCTGATGTAGCAGAGAAGATGTATATGATTGTCCATAACCCAAACGGATCGATCGCATTCGTCGCACTATTCCCAACATATCTGTAAAGATTCGCATCACCACCCGCAAAACCAATTCTATCCTCACTGATAAACCTGCCAACGGCAGAGTCATAATAGCGAGAGCGATAATAATAAAGCCCAGTCTCAGAGTCAAACTCCCGACCCGTAAAGCCAAATCGCGACTTCACCAGTGGCGCACTTTGAGCCGTGACATTCCCAAAACTATCGTACTTGATGTGCTTTTGCACCACACCCGCACTACTCACCAGATCCCTCACCGTACCCAAATAATCAGAAAGCGTCCAGCTTACCTGACTACCCTCCACCGCCAGCACCTGATCTAGATTCGCACCATAGAGATATCGCTCCTTGAGAATGCCAAGCCCACTCAGCACCAACATAATATGGTCGCGGTCATAAACATACCGCTCAACCACTGCCAACCCCGCACCCGAACCATCAAAGTCAACACTCTTAGCAATGCGACGGTCAAACATGTCGTATGTGTAGGTCACAGACTTTGTTAACACCCCACCACTGGTTTTCGTGTCTACATTTGTCAAGCGATTCCTGTAATCCCAAATATAAAAACTCACTTTTTTCAACCAATAGCATGGACTTTAGCTCTCAGGGCGAAGGGGGTAAGAATTGAGTAAAACCCGATCGCGCTCTTAAGCTTTGCAGATTAGTTTGTAGTTTCGTATACTATACTTAATAGATTTTAATAAACTAAAAATAGTCAGGTTATATAAATTGTGATGAAAGAGGGATCTAGCAAAGTGAATCGACATCCTCTTGAAAGCTTAAGAAATTACGATCCGATCGCGATCGCAAACTACTACAAACCCCGTCCTTGGCAGGTGGCATGGAGACTGATCAGCGTCACCTACATGTTTGTGGGCTTTCTTTTAGGGTGCGCTTGGGATCGATGGCAAGACAAAAACAAGAGCCAACCCAAACGTGCCGAGCAGTTGCGTCGCATCATTACGACCCTAGGGCCAACCTATATCAAGGTGGGGCAGGCACTCTCTACACGCCCCGATCTCGTGCGTCAAGACTTTTTAGTTGAGCTAACCAAACTGCAAGACAAACTGCCCCCATTCTCAACGCCTCAAGCATTTGACATCGTGCAGCGAGAACTGGGTAAGCCCGTTACAGAGGTTTATGCATGGGTCTCTGAGGAACCTGTGGCGGCGGCGAGTTTGGGACAGGTTTATAAAGCGACATTACATTCTGGCGAAGAAGTTGCGATTAAAGTCCAAAGACCAAACCTTCTGCCAATCTTGACGCTGGACTTATTTATTTTGCGCTGGTTTGCTACTTGGTTTGGGCCGATGCTGCCTCTCAATCTGGGCAATAACCTAGATGCGATCGTAGATGAGTTTGGCATCAAGCTATTTGAAGAAATCGATTATGTCAATGAAGCCAGAAACGCTGAGCGGTTCGCAGGCTATTTTAAGGACGATCCGAATGTTAAGGTTCCCTCTATTTTTTGGGATTACAGTACCAATTGCGTTTTAACTCTTGAGTGGATCGACGGCATTAAGCTCACAGAAATTGACAAAATTCAAGCGGCGGGACTCAATACCGATGCTTTGGTAAGGATTGGCGTGATGTCTGGGTTGCGGCAATTGCTAGAGTTTGGCTTTTTCCATGCCGACCCTCACCCAGGCAACCTATTTGCCACCTACGATGGGCGGATGGCATACATCGACTTTGGCATGATGGATCAGCTCGATCTCAACACTAAAGAGCAGTTAGTAGATTCCGTCGTGCATTTAATCAACAAAGATTACGATCAGTTGGGGCAAGATTATGTCAACTTGGGATTTTTGCAACCCCATGTCGATATGAAGTCGATTGTGAAGGCTCTTGAGTCGGTTTTGGGTGACATCATGACTGAGAAAGTGAGTGACTTTAACTTTAAGGTCGTCACCGATCGCTTTTCTGGTCTGATGTACGAATATCCCTTTAGCTTGCCTGCAAAATTTGCCCTCATCATTCGCTCGGTAATTACCCAAGAAGGCGTTGCCCTCAGCCTAAACCCTGACTTTAAAATCGTACAAGTCGCCTACCCCTATGTGGCAAGACGTTTGCTCACAGACGAGTCCGAAAGCCTGCGCAAACGCTTGTTAGAGGTTCTGTTTAAAGACGATAAGTTCCAATGGGCGCGGTTAGAAAATCTGATTGCGATCGCTAAGTCAGATGACAACTTTGACCTTGTACCCACTGCCAAAATGGGCTTACAGTTTCTCATGTCCCAAGAAGGTGAGTTTTTGCGTCGGCGCATTATCTTAGCCTTGACGGAAGACGATCGCTTGCATACCGATGAGATCCAACGCCTGTGGCAGTTAATTCGCGTCGATCTCGAGCCAGGCAAATTATGGAATGCCGCAGTGGGGGCAATTCGCACCTCTATTCGCGATGCTATGCCTCAAGCGATCGCCGCCGTTTTACCGATTTCCCTACTCTCTGGGATAAATTCATGATTGGGATCAAACATTTTTTGGCGATCGTATTACTAGCAATTTGTTTGGGGATGGGTGGGCTGAATTTAGGTTGGTCATCACCCAGTTTGGCTGAGACTGCACCTACACCTCAATTTTTACAGATGTCCGCTGAGGTATCTGACAGTGGATTGGCTGGTGGGACGACTAGCGGATCGACAAGTCCCAGCCAAGTAAATCCCAGCCAACTGGTTGAGGGCATCGACAAGATCAAAGCTGCAATGAAAAACCTGCGCTTTTGCTACAACGAAAACTGTTTCTACCGCCAGATCGAAAGTAAGATCGATCCTCCTAGCAAGGTTTCAGGTACTTACACAGCAACGATCTCAGCACTTGTCGATCGCCCGTCAGCCAATCCTAACTCAGCGGATTATCATTTTATCTTCACGGATGAGCATTGGCAGTTGGTTAAAGGCGAAGAATATACAGATGTGGCGGACTATGTATTTGATGGCGATCGCTACGAAATCTTTAGCGTGCACACAAATCGGGTAATTCGGGGTAATCTAGCTCAAGCAAGAGAAGAGGGTAATCTTAAGTCTGGTTACATTCCTCTTTACTTTGAAATCTTGAATAATGGTGTAGAACGCTAGTTTTATTGCATAAGTTACTAAAATAAACTCCAAAGTCACTCCTATTTATGAGAGGTACATAGGCTTGGTTAATCTATTTAATTTGGCATTGCTGGCTTTTTTGGGTGTCGGTTTTTCTTATTCAGTGGGTCAGCCTAGAAATGCAGTTCCAGCCAATCATGCAGCAAGTGCCGCCACAGTTCAATCAACCTTACCTGCTAAACCCTCTCGGAGTGCAGTTAATTCTTCGCTTACGCCTGAAGTTCTTGCCAATCAATTTTCGCCCATCGCTCAAGCGGCTTCAGAGCAAGAACCCCTTGCTGCCGCCAAAATCCTTCCTTCCGATCTTCTCGGTATCGCGGTTTTGAATCTAAATCCTCAACTGTGGGACGAAGCCGATCGCTTCAACCCTTTTGAGATTAAAGCCTTAGATGCGATCGCGAAGTTGAACCGACTGCCTAAGGGTATGACCTTTAGGCAGGATATTCAGCCTTGGCTCGGCGATCGCATTGTTTTTGCATTTTCTCAAGCACCCAACAAAAAAGACTTTAAGCTGATGATTTTGATGCCCATTAACGATGGTGCTAAATATGAAGCTTTTATCGCGAAGGCGATCGCAAATCACAAACAGAAACCAACCGCTTCAGAATATAAGGGTGTGCGAATTTTAGAGTGGGAAACAGACGATCCTTCTCGTGCGACTGCCTTAAAAGCCTGTTCCAAAAAACCGCTTAAACAGTTCCTCAATAAGCTTGCGAACGATCGAAATCTAAAATGCGAACAGGATATCGATGACAAGGAAGAAAATGATGGATTTCCTGATTCTCTGAGATTAGATGTTTTTGGCTTTAGTGAGAATGGAGCGGTACTTGCCACGTTACCCAATGGATATCTTGTCATTAGCGACTCGCGACAGACAATCGAAGCGCTAATCGATGCTCAGGCAAATCTTATCCCTCTAGCAGAAAATCCTCTATTTCAACGCACCGTTAAGAATCCTCTATGGCAGCGATCGCTGTTTGCTGGCTATGGGGATAACAAGCGCATCATACAAATGCTCGAAGCCAGCCTCACTCAGCTGAATAAACCAAAAGTCGAACCCGACCCAAAAGCAGAAATTGAGCCTCCTAATCCATTTGGGTATAGTGAAGAGGATCTTTTGAGTGGCTTGCGTAGATCGGCGGATGAATACGCCAGTTTCGATCTATATACTTGGGTATCACCTCAAGGGTTGCACAGTCAAAGCAATACTTACTACACAAAGCCTCGTACGGTTCAACCTGTGAATGGCAGATTTGGCAAACCCGATCGAATTTTATCGCTTTTGCCAGCCAATAGCTATGCTTCTATTTCTAGTCAAAACTTTACGCAACAATGGCAGTGGCTCAAGGAAGAAATCAAATGGCAGCCTTCCTTTGGATTTCTTTACGCGAGCATGCGTCAAGCCTTAACTTCTACCCTCGGCGTAGATATAGATAAAGATATTGCCCCTTGGATCGATGGTGAGTATGCCATGGTTCTTTTCCCAAGCGATCGGGGGCTATTTAAAGCATTTGACTTCGATTTAGCCTTAGGGAGCATGATTCAAACCTCAAACCCTGCGGCGGCAAATGCTACCATTGCCAAAATCGAGAAGCAGATCGTTAGTTTAGCGGATGGCACACTCTCAGTTTCCAAGCGTCAAGTTGGTGGCGTGCAGGTGACCAGTTGGGAAATCAATGACCCAGAGCATAAGGCTGCCTCTCAAAGTGTGTTTGCCTATGGTTGGAGAGATAAACATACTCTCGTCCTTGCCACGGGAATTACACCCCTCTCGACCCTAATCGTTCCATCAAATTCTTCTCTTGCTCAGTCAGAGAAGTTTAAAGTTGCGATCGCAAATATGCCTAAGCCCAACTTTGGTTACTTCTTTATGAATGCCCAAGGGGTGGCTCGGCTGGCAGTTTTAGGTTTTTCTAGCTTAAGTGAAACCTTCACAGAGTCCCAGATACCACCTCAAGTCAAAAAGATCTTAGATACCCTTGGTGGTTTGGTAGTTGCCTACTCTCAGACTCCTGAGAAACTGCAATCAGACTCTTTCTTAGGGCTCAACCCTGTAAAAAGGTAGAATGCGGAACTCTAATCTAGTTCTGTTGTAAATTCCCTGGGAATTGATGTCGCAATCCTAAATGGATATATGAGAGGTTCTTTCCTCTGCATAGAATCATAGGGGTAATTCATGAATTGCCCCTACATACTTCCGACGTCCGAACGAAAGCGATAGAATGTTGCTAAGAGGAAATTGTCTGTTCTAATAGCTGTCCGTTATGATGCTGTTTCGGCGTACAGCATTAGCATGAAGTACCGCTGTGTTCTGTAATACTTATAAAAAAATTCTTCAAAATATCTTTAGGATTCAACCATTCTATCAGTTGTAAACTAGCCTAAGCTTCATAGCTGTGGATATATTCAAATCAAAGGGGTTCTATTATGAGTGAAGAGAAAAAAGAAGGGCTTAGCGGATTTGTGAGCGGATTACAGCAAAAAGCTGGAGAATTTGCCGAAGGGATCAAAGATAAAGTCGAAGATGTGGTGGGTGAGGAGAATCTGAAAAAGGTTACCGATGTTCTCAACACAGATGTCGGTGAAATTGCTAAGGATGCAGTTGATAAAACAGGAGATGCTTTAGGCGATTTAAAGGAAAAAGCCGAAGATGTTTTTGAAAAAGTGACTGGGAAAGAAGAAAGCCCAGAATAGTAAATTAGTTTCTACTCCTTTCCCAGTCTAAGAATAGGCAATTCTAATGCCGATTCCTCAAGCATTTTATCTATAAGGATTACCCAATCTTTTAGCGGGAAGGGAGTAACTACACTTTTAGCATTCTAGCAAGCCCAAAGAAACCTATAAGTTTTATAGCTGTTCAACCATGAAATAGCAGGCGATCTCTCAAAATCATTTCAAAAATTTGTAATTCACCCTTTTTCGTTGCCTCTTAAAATCGGGATTACTACTTTTTAAAAGTATTCTACGTGAAAATATTTTTCATTGCTGTAGCTTAAACTGTATTGGTCACTGCATGTACTTCAGCAAGCGATCGTCTAATTGACAAGTAGAAGACAAAGAGTGGAGCCACAATGGTCTTTGTTAAAAGTGAAAAACTAGACTCTTGAGAAGTAGCCTATTTGATTTTATAGCTTTTAATTTATGTCTAATCTATGGGTGGAATATGCAGGATGCACCAGATAACTCAATCCATCCCAAGACCCGATCTGAGTGGCGGTTGTGGCTTCAGTCAAATCACACCCGTGCTGAAGGGATTTGGTTGGTCAGCTACAAGAAAGCTACCCAAAAACCTCGCTTTGAGTATAACGATGCCGTTGAAGAAGCGCTCTGTTTCGGATGGATTGACAGCAAGCCTAATAAGCTGGACGACGAGCGATCGCTGCTTTGGTTTGCGCCACGCAAGGCAGGCACAGGGTGGTCAAAGCCCAATAAAGAGAGGGTTGATAAGTTAATTGCATCGGGACTGATGGCTGAGGCTGGACTTGCCAAGGTTGAGGCTGCAAAAAGAGATGGTTCTTGGAATGTGCTGGATGCAGTAGAAGCTTTAGAGATTCCCTCCGATCTGGGAGAAGCTTTGGGATCGTACCCAAATGCCCAGCTTAACTTTGATGCTTTCCCTCGTTCGGTAAAACGTGGCATTTTAGAGTGGATTGCGATCGCCAAGAAACCAGAGACGAGAGCAAAGCGAATTGAGGAAACTGCAAAGCTTGCGGCGGAAAATATTCGCGCAAACCAATGGCGTCAAGCGTAGGGGCAATTCATGAATTGCCCCTACATACAAATCAAATCGGATTCCTATAGCTCTGGATTTAACGTAAAGCTAAAGCTTTGGATGCTCGCCAACGGATAAATAGTTTTTCCATTTCTATCCATACAAACATTAAAGTACTAACGCCTAAGCAAACCGAAAGCTCTGTGAAACTGAGGAAATGTGTACCAAAAAACCTTTGTAAAGGGGGAATATAAATCAGCATCAGTTGCAAAACAGTAGTAAGCGAGATCGATGCAAGGACAAAGGGGTTAGAGAAAGGATTGAGTTCGATCGTCAACTGCGTGTTTGAACGAATTGCCAAGGCATGACCCATCTGTGCTAGACAAAGGGTGGTAAATACCATCGTTTTCCACCGCTCTGGATCGAGCCCGTTATGATTTAGATGCGTGTAGGTATATGCCCAGCCCATCAGTGCGATCGTGAAAACGGCTAAGACGATGCCCACGCGAATCATATAGGAACCTAAGCCACGGGCAAAGATATTCTCGCGCGGATCGTAGGGAGGACGGCGCATTACATTGGGCTCGGCGGGTTCCACTGCTAAAGCCAATGCTGGTAAGCCATCGGTAACAAGGTTCATCCATAAAATCTGTAATGGGCTGAGAGGAACCCCTCCTAAACCTAGTAGCGGAGCTGCCGCGATCGTCAGAACTTCCCCAATATTGCTACCTAAAATATATTTAATAAATCGCCGAATATTTGTATAAACGACACGACCTTCTTCGGTGGCTGCAACAATCGTGGCAAAATTATCATCCAGCAAAATCATATCGCTGGCTTCTTTACTGACATCTGTACCCGTGATTCCCATGGCGATACCAATATCAGCTTGCTTGAGGGCGGGAGCATCATTGACGCCATCACCCGTCATCGCCACAAAATGCCCTTTAGCTTGCAGAGCTTGGACAATTCGCAGTTTATGCTCGGGAGAGACACGAGCATAAACGCTGACATGTTCGACTTCTTGCTCAAGCTCAGGTTGCGTTAGTTCCTCTAATTCTCGACCGATTAACACCCGATCGCCTTCTTTAGAAATACCTAAATTCTCAGCGATCGCTTTGGCAGTCAGTTGGTGATCGCCCGTAATCATCACTGCACGGATACCTGCTTCTCGACAACGTTGTACGGCTTGACGAACTTCTGGGCGCGGTGCATCAAGCATTCCCACCAAACCAATCCAAACTAGATGCTGCTCTTCACTTTCGTTGAAATCACCTTCAGGTAAGCTAAGTGTAGGACGATAGGCAAAGCCCAGCACGCGCAAACCTTGACTAGCAAGGCGATTATTCTCCTGTAAAATGCGATCGCGCTGTTCGTCATCTAGAGATTGAATATCTTTGCCAATCTGGATACTCGTACAACATTCCAACGTCAACTCAGGCGAACCTTTGGTAAACATCAGATAGCTAGATTCTTGTAGGTGGTTTACCCCATCGAGATCGTCTTCTTTCGCATTTTGAGTGACTTCACAAACAACACTCATGCGTTTGCGTTCCGATGAAAAGGGAACTTCGGCAATACGAGGGAGCTTATGAGTCCACTCAGCCTGATCGTAATTCCCTTTGCCAGCCAAAGATAAAAGTGCGCCCTCCGTAGGATCGCCGATGATAATCCATTCCTCTTTCTTCTGCTGCAAAAGGGCATCATTACATAGGGCACAGGCAAGCAGCAGCTTCTGTAATTCCCCATATTCGCTCACTTGAATCATAGAATCCGAGCTAGCATTTAGTTTGAATCCTCCGAACGGAGCATAACCCTCTCCAGTCACCTGTAAGGTGTCGCTAGCCGTGCTGACTACCTGCACCACCATTTTGTTTTGGGTGAGCGTACCCGTTTTATCGGAGCAAATCGTGGTAACCGACCCAAGCGTTTCTACGGCAGGTAACTTGCGAATGAGGGCATTGCGCTTTACCATTCGCTGCGTACCGAGAGCAAGGGTCACAGTAATGACCGCTGGCAAACCTTCAGGCACGACCGCAACTGCCATACTCAGAGAGACTTCCAGGAGTTCCTCAAATTTGCTCCAGCCCGTGGTAATTACCCCAAACGCCACCACGATCGCTACCAAAATCAGAGAACCTGTAACTAGGACGTTCCCCAGTTGTCCCATACGCCTCTGGAGGGGAGTTTCTTCAGACTCAATCCCTTGAATTAGGGTCGCGATCTTGCCGAGCTCAGTTTGCATGCCCGTCGAAGTCACCAGCACCTTTGCTCTGCCTTGAATGACCTCAGTGCCATGAAACACAAGATTTAAGCGATCGCCTAAACTCGCATCCTTCTCTAGCTCTAGTTCTGCTTGTTTGATTACGCCTTCAGCTTCCCCTGTGAGCGCTGATTCTCTCACTTGCAGGTTTTGTGCCTCTAGCAATCGACCATCGGCAGCGACTTGTACCCCAGCTTCAAGCAGCATCACATCTCCTGGTACGATCTGCCGCCCAGCCACTTCCATGACCGTACCGTTACGAATTACCCTTACTTTGGGCGTAGCCATGCGTTTGAGCGCCGCCAGTGCCTGCTCGGCTCGACTTTCCTGCACGTATCCCAAAATACCGTTAAGCAAAACGATCACAAAGATCGCGATCGCATCTTTCGGAAAATCGCCCTTGCGAATATCTATCGCCCCTGAAACCAATGCCACGGCGATCAGCATCACCAACATGATGTTTTTGAACTGATCGATAAAAATCTCCAGAGAGGGACGACCCGCTTTTTCAATCAGTTCGTTAGTCCCATAGGTTTGTAGACGTTCATCTACCTGTTTGGTGGTAAGCCCTGAATCGCGATCGCTTTCCAGCAAAAGCACAGACTTATCAGCCTCTAGGGTATGCCAAGCAGTGGCTGGGGATGGCAAGGTTTCTAAAGCCATGAGTATTCAAGGAGGTAAGGATGTTAAAAATATATTACTAGAAAAATACTAAAAAATAGTGTCAATTTAATTTATATGACACTAATTCATAGAGCTAAGCTAAAATCTTAGTCAATCGTAATTCATTTCAGCCCTACTTCGATTTGTTGCAACAAATCATTGAAATTCATAATGGTCAATAATCCCTTCGTGCCTCAATATTTGGTTGGGCGGCAAACAGAGCTTGCTAAGGTCAGTCAAATTTTAAAAGACGATGGCGATTTGCTGATTGCTGGGGTAGCGGGGAGTGGACGACAAACCCTTGTACGCTGGGCTGCCCATCAAGTCGGCGCTAGAGTGCTTACGATCGATTGTCTCAGAACAACGGATGGCGAAAGGTTTTTGCAATTATTGGCAGAAAGCCTGATGACTGTGTTTACTGCCCCTAAAGAATTAGCCACGATCCAAACTTGGATTAAGGATTTGCCTCTGATTTTAGAAAAAGCCGCAAACAAAAAATTTCGTCTGGTGTGGCATCGATTCCCTGCTGCAGGCATACTACCGCAAACCGAGCTTTGGGAAATATTTCAAGCTTTACTGAGTTTGCCGCAAAAAATTGCAGAGGGACTAGATTGTCGCGTTGTGATCGTCCTGCAAAACTTTACGCATATTCGATCTTGGGATCGCAAAGGCACATGGGAAGCCTATTTGCGTCAAGAAATTCAGCAACAGAGTCGCGTGAGCTATGCCCTGATTGCGACGGTGACTGAACCTTGGATGCAGGATCTAAGCTTACATACCGTTGTCTTAGCTCCCCTAAGCGATCGCGAACTCAGTACTTGGTTAGAACCGACAATGGCAGCAGAGGGCTTGTTGTTTGATGCGAATACGCCGGCTTTGGAATTGTTTGCCAGCTACGTGCAGGGAAATTTTGGCGATGCGATCGCCCTAATTCGGCGGATTTGGCTCGATTGTCAGGCTCAGCTTCATACCAAAGCATCCAAAACCGAGTTTTTGATTCAACCCCATCACGTCCACCGTAGCATGCTGGCATTAATTGAGGATTTGTCCTCTACCTTTGAGTCGCTCATTATGCTGCTTCCCCCCAGTCAGGTGCGCGTGCTTGAAAGCCTTGCCCTTGATCCTACTGTTAGCCCCCATCGGCGCGAATACATTCAAAAACATCAGCTATCCAAGGGTGGCAGTTTGCAAGGTGCGCTAGAGAGTTTAGAACAAAAGGGATTAGTTTATGGGGCTGAGTATGGCTATCAGATTGCACTACCAATGTTGTTGTTTTGGCTCAAACAACGATTGGCTTAAATTTCTAGTTAGAGAATTCCAATAATCCTTTTCATTTCTAATGTAGCCTTCATTAGATTTGTCTTGCTGAGGTTAACATTACGCCAGTGCGGCACTTCTAATCTTCCCAAATTGTATATGTTTGTTCAAAGACCTCAAACCAACTCAGGGTAGTGATTTCTGGCTTTTTGCCCATTTCATCTCTAGCATCCTGTTTCGCATCTGTAAAACACTTATCCCAAATAGATTCTAAAAATTCCCTATTCAGACTCGGCATCTCCCCTTGACTATTCGCAATTTCTCGCCGCGCCGATCGAATTGAAATCACCCAACTTGCACTACGTTTCTCAGGCTGACAGTTCCACTTGATGATATGCAGCATTAACCGTGTTAGTTGACTGCTCACTGCTCTCTTTTCCGATCGCCCCATTGCCTCAACCAAACTTTCTAAAACTGCATTCACTTCTGTCAACTTGCCCTCCTTTAGGAGATCTTTCGCTTTGATCATTGCCAAATATGGCGATTGAAATACTAATTCATCCCATACTGCTTGTGTTGCCATCGTTGTTTAACCAACTTTTGATAGGTACTGTGATTGACTTAATTATTTTGTCAATATAATTATGCATGATTAACCTAATGATAGAGTTAGACACCACTTTCAATAGCAACGAGTAAGAAGTTAAATGCAACAAGGACAAACCATATCGCTTGAAATTACCGACCTAGCAGATAGTGGGGATGGAGTTGGTCGTCACGAAGCGTTAGTGGTGTTTGTGCCAGATACAGTGCCAGGCGATCGCATTGAGGCGAAACTCGTCAAAGTCAAGCACAGTTATGCTAATGCCAGCCTCACCAAAATTCTCGCTCCATCACCCCATCGGGTACGTCCTTCTTGTATTGTTGCCGATAAATGTGGCGGCTGCCAATGGCAAGTGGTGAGCTATGACCATCAGCTTCAGATCAAGCAAAATCAAGTAGCTCAGGCATTACAGCGTATTGGTAAATTCGAGCCCGAGGCGATCGCCACTTGGATGGATCCGATTATTGGTGCGCCTTCGGATTTGCACTATCGCAACAAAGTCACCTATCCGCTCGATAAAACCCAAGAGGGTAAAGTCAGAGCAGGCTATTACCAAAAGGGTAGTCATAAACTGGTCAATCTCAATCAATGTCCTGTTCAAGATCGGCGCCTCGATCTTTTCTTAGAGAATGTCAAACTAGACATTCAAAAGCAGGGTTGGCTCATTTATGACGAGCAGTACCATCGAGGTCTATTGCGGCATTTTAGCTTGCGAATTGGGCGGCATACAGGGCAAGTTCTCTTAACGCTGATTTCCAACTCATGGGATGTGCCAGGGCTTGAAGAGCAAGCCAACGCATGGCTAGAACAATATCCTCAACTGGTTGGTGTAATGCTCAACCACAATTCCATTCGCACCAACACCATCTTTGGTGCTGAAACTCGCTGTATTGCAGGTCGTGATTTTGTCGAGGAACGGTTTGCAGGGCTAACATTTCAATTGAGAGCAGATACCTTCTTTCAGATTTATACGGAACAAGCCGAAGCGATGGTGTCTGCGATCCAAGAGGAACTTGGCTTGCAAGGGCATGAGCTTCTCTTAGATGCCTATGCAGGAATTGGTACGATTTCTCTGCCTTTGGCGCAATGGGTCAAGCAGGTAATCGCGATCGAAATTCAACCCCAAGCGACACAACAGGCAATACTCAACGCCCAGATGAATGGTATTGACAATATTCAATTTCTCACAGGAAAAGTGGAAGACCTCCTACCCACCTTAGAAGTTCAGCCAGACATTACAATTCTGGATCCACCGCGCAAAGGCTGCGAACCTAGTGCGATCGCCCATTTACGCAGCCATCCCTCCCAGCAGATCGCCTATGTCAGTTGTAACCCTGCCACCCTCGCCCGTGACCTAAACCTACTTTGTGCAGATAATGCCTATCGGATTACGCGGATTCAACCCTTTGATTTCTTCCCTCAGACTTCCCATGTGGAAAGTGTAACATTTCTGACAAAGAACTAATTCCAGTAAAGATTCTAAAATCTTTACCTCTGGTTCTAGGGAGAGACGATAATAAATCAGATTTTCGATCATGAGGAGCGCTATATGGATGTTAAAGCCGCGATCGCCTTTGCTGCGGGTCAACCCCTAAAAATTGAAACGGTTCAACTTCAGCCACCCCAAGCAGGAGAAGTACTAATCGAGATCAAGGCAACAGGGGTTTGTCATACCGATGCCTACACGTTATCTGGAGCTGACCCTGAGGGACTGTTTCCCACAATTTTAGGGCATGAAGGCGCAGGGGTAGTTGTAGAAGTCGGAGCAGGAGTGACGAGCCTCGAAGTTGGCGACCATGTGATTCCGCTCTATACGCCCGAATGTCGTCAATGTAAATTTTGTCTCAGCCGTAAAACCAATCTCTGCCAAGCAATTCGCACAACCCAAGGGCGAGGACTCATGCCCGATGGTACGAGTCGATTTTCCATTAACGGTGAAATGCTCCATCACTATATGGGAACTTCCACCTTTGCGAACTATACGGTACTTCCAGAAATTGCTGTTGCCAAGATCAGAAAAGATGCTCCCTTTGATAAGGTTTGCTATATCGGTTGTGGTGTTACCACAGGTGTCGGTGCCGTAATCAATACAGCCAAGGTTGAACCAGGCGCGAATGTGGTTGTATTCGGTCTGGGTGGAATTGGTCTGAATGTAATTCAGGGTGCGCGTTTAGCGGGCGCAGATATGATTATAGGAGTAGACCTCAATCCCAATCGGCGATCGCTGGCTGAGAAGTTTGGCATGACTCACTTTGTCAATCCTTTAGAAGTGGAAGGCGATCTGGTTCCCTATCTGGTTGACTTGACCAAAGGGGGTGCAGATTATAGCTTTGAGTGCATCGGTAACGTGAACGTCATGCGTCAAGCTTTGGAATGCTGTCACAAAGGCTGGGGAATGAGCGTGATTATTGGCGTTGCTGGTGCAGGTCAAGAAATTAGTACCCGTCCCTTTCAACTCGTCACGGGTAGGGTTTGGAAAGGCTCGGCTTTTGGTGGCGCTAGAGGTCGCACAGATGTTCCGAAAATTGTAGATTGGTACATGGACGGCAAAATCAATATTGACGATTTGATTACCCACACCATGCCGATCGAGCAAGTGAATGAAGCTTTTGACCTCATGCACGAAGGGAAATCCATTCGCACAGTTCTAACGTTTTAGTTAGCATATCGGAGCGTTTACGAGCCTAATTCGCCTTGAACCTGCCTATTCTATGGCGTGGTATGGGCTTGCGAATGCCCTACTTGGATATTCTGGAAAAACGCAAAATCTCAGGTTACTTCGCGATGCTGTTGCGATCGCAAAACAATCACTCATACTTAACAGAGATAACTAGTTCGCTCAAGACTTCCTTCAAAATATCGTGTTACGAACACCCCTGACATCTCAGGATATTGATGAAATCCAGCCATTTACCGCTGTTTCTTCGACGCTTCGAGGTCAAACAGAATATACACACTCAACGTTCGCTGCTGCCCTAGACGCACTCCCCACAGGTAGGGAACGCATACAGATAATCATGTGGCTAGGAACTTTTGATGCCCCTAGTACGGCTGAGATACTGTTACGTGGTTTATCTGAAACTTCTTCCATACTTTCTTTTTGGGGCTGATATAATTGATTTGTTTGTGATTCTAGGCATGGGGTTTAAAGAATGCGAGGTTTGCAAGCGATTGGGGCAGTAAGTGCGATCGCATTTCTCACTGCATTAACTCAAACAGTTCCTGTTACTAGAGTTCATGCCGACATTACTACGGCAACTTCCTATTCCTCGCAGTTTGATTCTACAGTTTGGAAAGATCTCGAACGAATTAACAAGGAACCCTATCCCCGCTTGGCAATGGCTGACGAATTGGTTCGCACGCGTCGTTTAGATGGGTTGACGCGTCAACAGGTTCTAACCCTCTTAGGAGACCCAACGTCCACAAATTATTTCAAAGGTCAATATGACATTATTTATTGGCTAGGTCGAGAAAGAAGCTATATCAGTATCGATTCTGAATGGCTAGTGATTAAATTTGACACCAAAGGGATCGTGCAAAAGTATGCGATCGTGCGTGATTGATCGAATTACTTGACCAGTCAACTGAAATTTAAGTCGATCGCGTCCTTTATTTGATGGTTGCCGTCTGTCTAGGTGAACTTTAAAACAGAAGTAGACGATCGCGGGGTTATTTTCCTGATGAACGGACGGCTCACGCCAAAAACTCACGATTTCTCATTTAAAAATTTTCATTAAAGAGGGGCTACTGACTAAAGCTCTAAAGCATCAATGCTAGAACGCTTAGTCTGTAACCCCTACTTTAGAATCAATGCGCTTTACTTTTAAAGCCTGAAGTCTAGAGCTGATATTCAAGGTATTAATTGGCTTTATTGATGAGTTGTCGATCGAATGACCAAAAGCACAACAAATTAAGTATAAGTTGAGCTAAGCGATCGACTAGTTGGTATGGGTTTTCCAGTTATGGCTGGTTGCTTCAGAAACCGTTAAACCAACTTCATTAGCAGCACGTCCTAAAACTACTTCTTCACGGTGCTTATCTGATTGACGATTACGAGCAGCCATACTGCGAGCTTGATCTTTAAGTGACATATGTTTATCTCCTGTGTTTTATTACAAGTACAATAACACAAAGTTGTATCTTTTGCTACCGAATTGTATGCAAGAATACAAATAAATTATTACGTTTTATTAAGAGTTGCTAGAACTGTCCCTATCCCTTAAAAAAACATCCCTTTTCATGCGTAGGAGGTACGAATAGGAGGCAAAATAAATAAGATGAGATTTAGCGATGTAAGAGCGATATGGGTCGTTTTCTCTATGTCAAGTCAATTTCGTATCGGGGTTATCTCATACTTCCTTTTGTACGAAATCGAATTGATGGTCATGTCATTTATTCCTACACATTGCTTTCAGAACTTGGTCACAAGGGTAATTGGCATAAAGCCGAAAATCCTGCTGGGCTATATTCCGATCGATTAGAGCAACTGTTAGAGATTGCCAAAGAGCATTTAGATCAGCACTCTGACTGTATGGGAGTGGTCGATTATTTTAAAAGGCGTTATGTCTACCGAGAAAATTTGGTGGTAATTCATCAAGCGGCAGGCAAATGTTTTTACGATCACTATCCTCCAAATAGCTTGATTAACATTGCTGCGCCCAAGATATTTCGCTCGGAGTTTGATTGCATTAACTGGGTGAAACATGGACTCGATCGCAATCGTGTCAATACTAATTGATGCAATCTTGATCGAATTCAAATTACCTCCTAAGATAATTCACTTACCTAAGTAAGCATTGCTGGATCTTTTATTCCTATTTGCGGGGCTATGCTGAAGAATTCAAAAACATTAGCAGGGTTGTTGGGTTTGAGCGTTGGCGATGCCCTAGGTGTACCCGTGGAGTTTGCCAGCCGTTCTGAGCTTGTAGCATCACCCATCATCAAAATGACTGGGTACGGTACATGGCAACAACCATTAGGTACCTGGTCAGACGATAGTTCTCTCAGCTTTTGTCTGGCCGAATCGATGTGTCAGGGCTTTTCTTTGGAAGCGATCGCCGAATCTTTTTGTCGTTGGCGCAGTCAAGGATATTGGTCGGCTCATGGGAGCGTGTTTGACGTGGGGGCAACGACAGCTCTATCCATTTATCGCTTGCATCAGGGCGTCCCCCCCCTAGAGGCGGGCGAAACCAGTGATGGCACAAATGGCAATGGCTCGATCATGCGCATTTTGCCCTTGGCGTTTTATCACAAAACCCTAAGCTTGAGAGAGTTAATCGAACGGGTGCATCAAGTCTCTTGTATCACCCACGCTCATCCGCGATCGCAAATTGCCTGTGGCATCTATATCTGTATTGCGGTTCAAATCCTATTGGGACACGATCCTCAGGATGCCTATTTATTGGGGATCAAAGATGCCAAACAACTCTATGTCGAGCCAGCGCTGATGACGGAGCTACACCATTTTGAACGAGTATTGAGTGAGGGGATTCCTAGCTTAACCGTGGACGAAATTAATTCCAGTGGCTATGTGGTCGATACCTTAGAAGCGTCACTCTGGTGTTTGCTCACCAGTACGTCCTATTCCGAAACTGTATTGAAGGCTGTAAATTTGGGCAACGATACAGACACAACCGCCACGGTTGCTGGCGGTTTAGCGGGAATTTATTTTGGCGTAGAGTCAATTCCAGCCGAATGGATCGACCAACTTGCCCGAAAAGATGACATTATCGATCTTGCCAATCGTTTAGAGACAGCAGTATATAGCTAGCGTCGGCTACGCTCGAACAACGAACAGTAACAACAAACAAGTTCCCTGAGCGTTCGCTTAGGGAACTTTAGGTAAATGCTTGCAAACGGTGACTTCGGCTTTACTCAGTCATCGTTTGATTTACGCAAATTTCTTAAACACTAAGGTGACATTATGTCCGCCAAATCCAAAGGAATTTGACGTTGCCACATTAATCGTCATCGGACGTGCTTGATGAGGTACGTAGTCTAGATCGCAATCAGGATCGGGGTTTTCGAGGTTAATAGTTGGGGGCGCACAATCCTTAAAGATCGCCATTACTGTAGCTACGGCTTCGATGCCACCAGACCCACCGAGTAGATGCCCTGTCATCGATTTAGTAGAGCTAACGGCTAGCTTGTAGGCATGGTCGCCAAATACCTTCTTGATTGCTTTTGTTTCGGTAGAGTCATTCGCTGAAGTACTCGTACCGTGGGCATTGATGTAATCGACTTGATCGGGTGTGACATCGCCATCTTTGAGTGCTAAGGACATCGCCCGCATCGCACTCTCCCCATCTGGAGAAGGTGAAGTCATGTGGTAAGCATCACAGGTAGCACCATAGCCCACAATCTCAGCGTAGATGGTTGCCCCACGCGCGATCGCATGGTCTAAATTTTCTAAAATCAAAATTCCTGCACCCTCGCCCATGACAAAGCCGTCGCGATCGCGATCGAATGGACGCGAAGCGTGGGTAGGGTCGTCATTACGACGAGATAATGCACGACAGGCAGTAAATCCAGCAAAGCTGAGCGGCGTCACCGCAGCTTCTGTACCCCCACAAATCATGGCTTGGGCATAACCACGTTGGATAATGCGGAAGGCATCGCCAATGGCATTAGAGCCAGAGGCACAAGCTGTCACTGTGCAAGAGTTAGGTCCCTTTGCCCCAGTGTGAATTGCAGTCAGTCCCGCTGCCATGTTGCCAATCATCATAGGAATCATGAAGGGGCTACAGCGATCGGGACCTCTAGTAAGTAAAATTTCTTGCTGATCTTCTAAAACTTTAAGACCACCAATTCCCGAACCAATTAAAACGCCAACCTGAGCGGCGTTGAGAGGGGTAATTTCTAGCTTGGAATGGGCTAGGGCTTGAATACTCGCACATACACCGAACTGAGAAAACCGATCCATGCGCTTGGCTTCTTTGCGCTCTAGATAGGCATGCGGGTCAAAATTCTTTACCTCTCCCCCAAAGCGACATTCAAATTTTGCCGCGTCAAAAAGCGTAACGGGGGCTATGCCGTTTCTAGCTGTTGCTAGACCTTGCCAATATTCTTCAAGGTTATTGCCAATGGGGGTAATTGCACCCAAACCAGTTACGACTACACGAGAGAGAGGTTGAGAATTTTGCATCTTATTAGCATTTTATCTATGTATGAAGGAAATATCTTTCTAAGCCCAAACCTAAGCTATATAGCTACTTCAATCTATTTTAAACTTACAGCTTAAAAAGTACGATCTTAATTCTTGTAAAGACTTAAGAGAGCTAAAGTGTTAAGCAGCCATCTTTCTAACTATTCTTTTTTGCCATCAATGTAATCGACAGCGTTTTGTACTGTTGCGATCCCTTCAGCATCTTCATCAGGGATTTCAATCCCAAATTCTTCCTCTAATGCCATCACTAGCTCGACAGTATCGAGGGAATCAGCCCCGAGGTCGTTAGCAAAACTAGCTTCGGGCTTAACTTCGGAAACCTCAACACCTAGTTGTGCTGCTACGATATCCTGAACCTTGGAAAGAGTGTCGCTCATCTCTCTATATCTGCCTTATGATCTAAAAATTTTAGCGTTATTCATTCTATCGGATAAGGGTAGCTAGATTGACAATTTTCCTCGCAATTTCCATGAGGTGTAATTTAACTTAAGCGCTTGCAACAATTTTCTGATGGTTCTCGTGAGTTAGGGCGATCGCTTTTTATCAACCCTACAACCAGTTGTGAAAATTCTGAGAGATAGCCTTCGCTGTCCTCTGGGGTAAGGAATAATAACGTCCCCCCAGAATTTAAACTAAATCTATAAAATCTAAAAGAAAAGTGCGCGATATAAGGAGAAATGTTTGATGTCCGCGAATATAAGCCAAGCCCAAGGTTGGGGACAAGGGGCTGAGCAAGAAGATATTTCAGCGTCCGCACTTCAGCAACACCGATCGCATTATCCCGCCTTAAATCCCAAGGCAAAACGTGCTTATTTTAATTACGGTGGGCAAGGGGTTATGTGCGAGGCAGCGTTGAATGCGATCGCACGGGGCTTTGAGCAGATTGAATCTTTAGGTTGCTTTTCGATCGCTGCTTTTCAGTGGATCGAGGCTGAAAAAATGGCGACGCGGCAGGCAATCGCGACAGAGTTACAGGTAAGCCCCAACACGATTACGCTCACAGACAGCACCACCACAGGTTGCAATATTGTGCTTTGGAGTGTTGATTGGCAACAAGGCGATCGCCTCTTACTCTCTGACTGCGAGCATCCTGGAATTATTGCGATCGCGGCGCAACTTCAGACGCGGTTTGGCATCGAAATTGACTACTTTCCTTTACAACAAACTTTGAATGGCAGCGATGATTTTGTTCTTGAAGCGATCGAACAAGCCCTACAACCGCGTACTCGCATGATCGCAATCAGTCATATTTGCTGGAATACAGGTCAGGTGCTGCCCCTTAAAGAAATTGGTCAACTCTGCCGCGATCGCCAAGTTTTGGTGGTAGTGGATGCGGCGCAATCGGTAGGCGTGCTACCGCTCAATCTTGCTGAATTGGGCATAGATTTTTATGCGTTTACGGGACATAAGTGGTGGTGCGCTCCTTTGGGCTTAGGGGGGGTGTATGTCGCCCCTGAGGCGTTTGCGGCAGCGCAACCAACCTTTATCGGTTGGCGCAGCATTGTCAGCGGTAAGTCTTCGGAAAATCGCAGCTTACCCAAAAACTATGACTGGCGAGCGGATGGACAAAAATTTGAGGTCGCAAGTGCTACCTATCCTCTCTATGCGGGACTAAGAGCCGCGATCGCCCATGCCAACCTCTGGGGAACGCAGCAAGAACGTTACGATCGCATCGGTCAGCTCAGCGATCGGCTTTGGCACAAATTGGCTCAAATTCCACAAATTGACTGCATCAAGCAAGCCCCACCCAAAGTGGGACTGGTTTCCTTTAAAATGCTAAATAAAGCTTCTAATCTGGTAATGCAACAACTGGAGGTAGAGCATCAGATCTTGATTCGCTCAATCCCCGACCCAGACTGCCTGAGAGTTTCGCTGCATTATCTCACGACTGAGACAGAAATTGACCAGCTAGTCTCAGTTTTAGCTAGATTTTAGCACTGCCAAATTTTAGAAAATCCATCTTCCCACCCCGAACGTAATTATTTACTTACCTCAAACATGACCCAAACTCCAAAAACAGAACCCTTGACAAGATCGCAGCTTTTAGTGGCGATGGCAGCTACCGCCCTTGTTTTGATGGCGATCGCTAAGGGGTGGTCTTATCTGCTTTCGGTGCAGATTGTGCCATTGCGCTGGCAAGTCGATCACTTTGCGATCGGTATAGGTTTGGGTGTGGGCGTGGCGCTTTTAAGTACCTTGGTCTATGAATATTGGGAAGCCTACCGAGAAGCGGCAAAAGAGTATTTAGAAATGGTCTTGAAACCACTCAATCTCGTGGATTTAATCTGGCTGGGACTTTTACCTGGTATGAGCGAAGAATTGTTGTTCCGAGGCGTAGCCATTCCAGGCTTAGGCATGAATATGGTGGCGTTGCTTGTCTCTAGTGTCGTATTTGGTGCGCTGCATATGGCAAGTATCAAGCATATTCCCTACACGATTTGGGCGACAGTTATAGGGCTACTTTTGGGTTCTGTCACCTTGGCAACAGGGAATTTACTGCCCGCGATCGTGGCACATGTATTTACCAATTCACTATCGGGGTTGCTTTGGAAGCTCAAACATCCACAGCTATCAAGTTGAGACTAGGGTGGATGAACGAAGTTGTGCGTAAAGGATTGAGATTGTTGCAAAAACGCGACCAAACATGCGATTAGGATGGCTATATACCTAGCCTCTTATCCTTGGTTGATGCCTTCTTGCACGATCGCAGCTTCTTGTAAGACGGCTTGTCGAAAGCTTTCCAACTCAGCTAACGCGAAGGATTTTTCTAAGGATTTGCTTTGCGACTTTTCTAGTGCAGTGGAACTCGCGATCGCATCAACCGCCGTAATTTGCAGAAACACCTCTTGAATGCCATACGTTTGTTTTAGAGAAGCTTGGATTTGGGCGAGTAAGCGATCGCGTTCCCTACCATCCTGTGTGAATACCTTTAGTTCCGCTAAGAGCGCTTCTTGTTGTAGGGCGATCGACCATACGCGCAGATTTGCCACTGCCGCAACGCCATCGAAGCTCTCTAGGTGAGCTTGAATTGCTTCGATATCTAGATAGCCAGGAGCCCGTTCTAATAGAATCCCTAGGCTTTGTCGAATCAGAGGTATCGAACCCAATCCAATCAAGATCGCGACACCGAGGCCAATCGCCCCATCTGCCCAGTTCCATTGCAGTTTCCAAACTGCGGTCGCCGCTAAAATTACACCGACGGAACTGATTGCATCCGAGACGACATGCAGAAAGGCTCCCTTGAGATTGAGATCGTCATGGCTATCTTTGTGTAAGAGCCACGCATTCAGACTATTTATGCCCAAACCTGCGATCGCTGTAATTAACATCGGCAAACTGAGAATGTCATCGGGTGGCGTTTGCAGTCGCATCACAGCTTCCCATGCCAGCCAACCTGCGAGAATTTCCACGCCCAGAGCATTCACCAAAGCGGCTAAAACCTCTACGCGCCGATAGCCAAAGGGAGCTTTCTGATTGGCAGGACGTTGGGCAATCCAAGTTGCCATTAATGCCAAGCCGAGCGTCAAACCATCGGACAGCATATGTCCTGAGTCAGCCAGCAGCGAAAGACTATGGCTAGACAAGCCCACCCATAACTCCGCGATCGAAAAGCTGCTAACCAAAATCAGCACAGTCCACAGCAGGCGTACCTTATGAGATGCTGCTTTCGCATTGCCTCCAAGATCGACATCGCTACAGTGGCTACAGTTGAGGGAGTGATGATGGAACATAGGTAGATGTTAGCAAGCTTTTTCGACGATAGTTTACGGAACCTTCTAAGAATTTACGGGAGAATTTATATAGGCAGCCATCAAGACAACTGAGGATCTTGGCTGAGCCTTATATTCCCTTTCCTTAACTAAGGGAGCATTAGCCAAATCGCTAAAATCATTGGGTGATGGCAGCGCTGTATCTACAATGCGATACCAATGTTCTCCCGCAGATAGAGGTGGCAACTCAAACATTAGTGGTTCCCAATAGGCATTTAAGAGAATATGGAGGAGTTCTCCGCTGTCGGGATGTCGCAGCGTAAAGGCTAAACTGTGAGAATGATTGCCCCAGTCAGGTTGACCTAATTTGACCCCATGCCAAACAATGTGAGGATCTTGACTGCCGTAGGTGACAGCAAGAATGCGCTCCTGCCGAAAGATTTCTAAGGACTGCGTAAACCGAATCATTCCTTTGACAAACCTCAGAAGGTCGGTCTCTCTCGCTAAGCTGCTCCAATCGAACCAGCTCAGCTCGTTGTTTTGGCAATAGGCATTGTTATTGCCATTTTGCGATCGCCGCACTTCATCTCCCATCAGGATCATCGGCGTACCCTGCGAAACAAAAAGAATCGTATAGTAGTTTTTGATCTGACGGAGGCGTAAAGCCTTGATTTTGGGATCCTCGGTTACACCTTCCTCACCACAATTCCAACTAAAGTTTGCATTTGCTCCATCTTGGTTATCCTCCTGATTGGCTTCGTTATGCTTGAAGTTATAGGAAACCAGATCGTTCATCGTAAACCCATCATGGCAAGTAATGAAGTTAATGCTGCGGCTGGGTTCGCGATCGGGTTGTGGGTAAATATCTGGACTGCCCATCAGCCTAGCTGCCAAGCTGCCGATCGTACCGCGATCGCTTTTAATAAAGCGGCGGATATCATCGCGAAAAGGCCCATTCCATTCGGCAAAGCGATCGCCAATAAACGAACCGACTTGATATAAACCTGCGGCATCCCAAGCTTCGGCGATAATCTTGGTGCCAGCCAGCACGGGGTCTGACTCGATTGCCCATAAAATCGACGGATCTTCTAAAGGATGTCCGGTCTGACTGCGGGTAAGCACAGAGGCAAGGTCAAAGCGGAAACCATCAACATGCATCTCTGCTACCCAATAGCGCAGGCAGTCAATAATCATGAGACCGACAACTTGGTGATAGGCCTTTAAGGTATTCCCGCAACCGCTATAGTTGCTATAAAGGGAGGGATCCTGTTGATCGAGAATGTAGTAAGCCTTATTCCCGATTCCTCGAAAAGAAAGTGTAGGCCCATCTTGATTGCCCTCCGCCGTGTGATTAAACACCACGTCTAGAATCACCTCAATACCCGCTTTGTGCAAAGCCTTGACCATATCCCGAAATTCATTCACAGCCCCCAAGGGATCTTGATGGGAACTGTAACCCATGTGCGGCGCAAAAAAAGCGATCGTGCTGTAGCCCCAGTAGTTAGTCAACCCCGGTTTGACATCCTGCTCGTCAAATTGATGGATGGGCAGTAGTTCCACTGCTGTCACGCCCAGATCTTTTAAATAAGGAATCTTTTCGATCAGCCCTGCAAAAGTGCCTCTCTTACTGGGGGTGACACCAGAATTTGGGTTGCGCGTAAACCCACTGACATTCATCTCGTAGATTACGGTGGTAGAGTAGGGCTTTAGGAGGGGGGCATCTCCTTCCCAATCGTAGGTACTCGGATCGACAACCACGGCACGAAGGGCTTGGGCGCAGTTATCGTTGCCAAAGGGAATCGCTGCTTCCCGACTATAATTTTTCCAGCCAACCACAGCATAGGCATAGGGATCGAGCAGTACTTTGCTCCCATCAAAGCGGTGCCCGCGTTCGGGGGCAAAATCTCCGTAGGCGCGGTAAGCATAAATTTGTCCTGCCCCAATGCCCTCAACAAACACATGCCAGTAATGAAAAGTTTTAGAATACTTAGGATCTAGGGTAATTACACGGCTAGGCTGTGGCGCATCATCACGATCGAAAAGCAGAAGCTCCAATGCTGTACAGCTTTTTGAATAAATACAGAAATTGACACCATTGGGGTAAACCGTGGCACCTAGCGGAAAACTCTTACCTGGCAAAATATCTGAAGTCATGGTTAAAAAGAAGCAGCCCCTTATTGTCTCGTATGTTTGGCGATCGCTGCAATATGCAAGCCTCAATCCCACCAATAGGAAATAATCACAGCATCCCTGTCCTTGCCATGTTTAACATCTTCACCCCATAGCGCTCCCTGCAATCGCAGCGATATGTAGTTACGAAATTTCCTGTCAGCATCTTCATGACTCCCATCGCAAATATCCACCGCATCGGCGCGCCATTTTTTCCCAAGGTCTAGCAACTGAGACACAATCGTATCTTGGTTTTCAGCCAAAACATATAACGTGTCCGCTGGGTAAGGGATGAAATGAATCATACTCGTTTCGGGCATGGGGCGATAGTTTGCCATTGCCAACAGTGTGTCCAGTACGCCATGAAAGCTTAGACCATTTTTATCCGTCGCGTAGATGGGTTTGGAGAACAAAAAGCTATGCCATAAGTTAGGATGACTCGCTAGGTCAGCAATCACTTCCTGTCCGTCAAACTCATTAAATTGACGCTGCCACACCAGTGCGGCAATCAGCTCTTGAGGAGCGTAAGACTGTGCGAGAAGTCCAATTTTTTCTAGGTCAAGCATGGGATTTTGTCCTGCCTATTTTTCTCAAATCCGCGATCGCAAGCAATATGCTTACGTCCCATCTTAACTCTGCAAAATCCCCAATTTTGTATCAAGGCGTTGCTCGGATGCTAAGCGCTCTAGATCGTAGTCATTCAGATCTACAAAGCTCATATTTACCACCAATGTGGGATGTACAGCCAAAATTTGGCGATACATCTCTTGAGCAACAGTTCGATAGGTAGAATGCCCTTGCCGCGCACTGCGTAACTCAATCAGGTGGTAGGCTTCGCGCAGATTTAATCTGATCCGCCACCGCACCCGAAACGCTAAAGGCACAACATACTGTGCGGCTTCGGGCAAACTTGCGCGAATTAACTCCGTTGTCTCGGCTGCATACTCTAGTGCTTTGCGATAGGGCTCTGCTAGCTGGGATTCCTCTAACTCAGGGGGAACGATATAGCCATGACGAACGGTGTAATCTTGACGCTCTTGCGTGAGCACGCGATGGCGATGCAGATCGCGGTAAGAACCCAGATCGGCTAATAGGTCGAAGGTATAGTAGGTTTCCTCAAAGGCACGCCCAGGACGATGGAACCGCGAACTGCGATCGCCTACATAGCCTTGAATGATTTCTACTCGTTCTGCCACTGACAGGTTTGCTACATATTCGTTAATCTGCGCCAAGGTCAAATCCGTATGGGGATAGAGGATCGCAGCAACGGTCTTTACCTCTGCCGCTGGATCGTATTCCACCAGTTGAACCGTAGAGGATTCAGCCGTCTCAGTTTGTTTGGGGAGTTTTTGGGCGAGTTGAGCAGTCTGTTGGCGATTTGTGGATAAATAATGGGCATACTTTGCGCCGCGTTCCGTTTTAGAGCGTTTGACAAAAGAGGGGATCACGCAATCTAGCTCTTGCTGCATCGCGCTTCCAAGCTGGCGAACCTCTGCACGGGGCGAGGCAGACATCTTTGTGAGTAGGTATTCAAAGGAACGTCCGTTCCCAAACAGACCCACGTTTGTCAATGTCGCCATCGGGAGTAATCCGCGCAACAAATCTAAGGCTTTTGCCCTTGTCGCACTGTTGTAAGCCCGCTCTGAAGTCGCCTCATCCTTGGGCGTACAGGATTTCACCCAAACCACCAACGGATCGATCAGCGCAGTGTAGGTATCAAATAAATGGTCTAATGTCGCTTCATACCGCTCGGCATGGGGCGATGCCATAATCGATGGTTCGCGATAATAGCGATAGCGATCGTTCACTTTGCGGTTAAATGGAACGTACCTCGTCGATTTCTCTAAGGGAGAAATTCCTAAGCGGCTATCTTCGATCGCTTTGGCAGCAATATTACTAATTCCTTCGCAGGCAATATGTGCCCCGCCCAGTTCAGCAACGGAGTCATCACCGTAACCTATGAGAACGCGTTCGTAAAAAGCCTCTGCTTGTTGAATCGCCACCAATTGATCGTTGTTTTTTTCTCCAATTCCACCCACAATGCGATCGAAGCTCGACTCATCGGCATGAATAAACTCATCTAGCAAGATCCGCCGCAAGCTTTTATCGGTGCGACTGTAACGCGAGAATAAGGCTCCTTTGACGACTTCGGGTAAGTTGCGCAAACAGAAAACAGGCTTGTCTGTATTCGTGACAAAGGGTTGTAGTAAAGAGCTTTCTTGCTCGGTTAGTCGGGTTTCCCAAAATTCGGTCATATCAACTTAATTTTTTTACTTACCATTTATCAAGGATGAGAATGTAGAGTTTGCCAGCATTGGTATTAAAGAACCGATCGCACAATTTCACGAAGATGTTCCATTCGATCGTTGATGCCGATTTATTCCAACTTTAAGTGCTGAATCACTGTATTAACATCCTTATCGCCGCGTCCAGAGCAGTTGAGCACAATGCGCTTGTCGGCAGTGAGTTGAGGGCAGAGCGTTTCTAGATAAGCGATCGCATGGGCAGTCTCTAGGGCAGGGATAATTCCTTCTAGCTGAGATAGACGTTGGAAAGCGGCTAAGGCTTCGGCATCGGTGACGCTATAGTACTCGGCTCTGCCAGCATCCTTGAGATAGCTATGTTCTGGACCAACACCTGGATAATCTAAGCCCGCACTAATAGAATGGGCTTCTTGCACTTGACCGTCGCTATCTTGGAGTAAATAGCTCATGGCTCCATGCAAAACTCCGACTCTACCGTGGGTCAAGGTGGCAGCATGTTTCTCGGTATCTACCCCCTCTCCTGCGGCTTCAACTCCAATCAAGCGCACTGTCTTTTCATCTACGAACTCATGGAACAAGCCCATGGCATTAGAACCACCGCCAACGCAGGCAAGTAGAATATCTGGCAATCCACCCCATTTTTCTAGGCATTGCTTTCTAGTTTCGCGACCGATCACGGCATGAAAATCGCGCACCAGCATGGGATAGGGATGAGGGCCTGCTACGGAACCGAGGATATAGTGGGTTGTTTCTACATTCGTCACCCAGTCGCGAATGGCTTCTGAGGTGGCATCCTTAAGCGTAGCTGTGCCAGACGAGACAGGACGAACTTCAGCACCCATCAAACGCATCCGAAATACGTTCAAGGCTTGACGCTCCATATCTTGTACGCCCATGTAAATGACGCAATCGAGTCCAAATCTGGCGCAAACCGTAGCCGTGGCAACCCCATGTTGACCTGCGCCCGTTTCGGCAATAATGCGTTTTTTACCCATGCGGCAAGCCAATAATGCTTGCGCCAAGGCGTTGTTAATTTTATGAGCGCCAGTATGGTTTAAATCTTCACGCTTCAGATAAATTTGGGCAGTACCATAGTGAGCCGTGAGCCGTTCGGCAAAATATAAAGGGCTAGGCCTGCCCACATAATCGCGCAAATAACCATCTAGCTCTTGTGTAAAACTCGCATCATTTTGGTAAAACTTCGCCGCTGTTTCCAGTTCGCTCAGCGCACTCATGAGGGTCTCTGGTACGTATTTCCCACCAAAAACACCAAATCGCCCTAGCGCATCGGGACGGCTAGCAAGGGAGTTGGGCTGAGCATTGGTTTTGAGTGGTGTCTGAGTCATGGAAGTTTAGCGCGAGGTATTTATGAGATGTGACTGTAGCTAGGATAGCAAATAGAGCAATCGAAAAAATCTACCCTAGACGATTGTCATCAGCCTAATTTGCTACAGATGAGCCAGCAGGGCAAGTCAGTACATCTGTGGCTGATTTAGGGGTAGGAGAAACTTCAGGTGGGGTTTGAGAGGGCTGATCGGTTTCACAGACAATGCCGATTGACACCTCGTTAGCAGCTTCTCCAACCACAAATACCGAAGCTGTAAAACTTTTTAGATCGGGCTTTTTGGCAGTTGCAGTGATTTTGACCTGTTTGGGTTTGACCTCAGCGATCTCATACTTATAGCGCTCAGAATCTTTAATACCTAACCCAATCTCATCTACTCTACTGGCAAACTTATTTTTTTCAAGAAAAACGGCTTGTTGTCCTCGCATTATGGACTTGGTGTAAGTCTTGCCCTCAGATTCGATCGCTTTCTTGGCAAGATTTGGTACTTCATCTGGTTTAGTTGCAGAGGTAGTGGATGCTGTGGCTGGACTAGATGCTGTGGTTGGACTAGATGTGGAGGTGGTCGTAGTTGTAGGAGTACAAGCGGTGGATAGCGCGAGCGCTGCGATCGCTAGTAAGCTCATTCTAAAGTAATTTTTATGCATAGATTTTACGTAATTCACTGTAAAAATATTGTGAATTATAGACGGAAATCTTTGCGTTCATTAAAATCTCACAATCAATTGAGGATTTCGCCACTTCTGCGCGCAACCTTAGAAAGTTGGCAAAATGAATCGCAATCAGATATGTTAAGGCTACATAACTCGACCAAGTTCGCCCGTCTAAGTTAGTCTCGCCATAACAACCATCCCTAAAATTGTTTTTTTAATGAATTGATTGACTGCCTCAGCCTAATGACCAAATACCTACGCACAGACTGATGGAAGGGTCTTTTGCTCTCACATTGCTAATTATCACCTCAATTGGGGCTGGTGTTTTAGCACAGGTGGTGGCTAACTTTTTTAGAGTGCCAAGCATTGTATTTTTGCTGATTTTTGGCGTGGCTTTGGGGGGGAATGGCTTAAATATCATTCATCCTCGCTTGCTGGGCGATGGGCTTGAAGTCATTGTCTCGCTCTCGGTCGCGCTGATTTTATTTGAGGGGGGACTAAATTTACAACTGCGAGAACTGAGCAAGGTCTCGGCAAGTCTCCGCAATCTGGTTACGGTGGGGGCTTTAATTACCCTGGTGGGGGGTGGCGTTGCCGCCCATTGGTTGAGCGAATTTCCTTGGCCGATCGCGTTTTTATATGCGGCTTTGGTGGTGGTTACGGGACCAACTGTGATCAACCCAATTTTACAAGAGGTGGGGCTCGAACGACGACTCGCCACGATTCTTGAGGGTGAGGGGGTGCTGATCGATGCCCTTGGTGCTGTGCTTGCCGTGGTGGTCTTAGATGTGGTCCTGAATGTTGACGCCAATGCTTCAGAGGTGGTGCGAGGCTTGGTGGTGCGGCTTGGCATTGGTGGTGCGATCGGCGGAGCAGGGGGATGGTTTCTGAGCCAGTTTTTAAAGCGATCGCAGTTTCTTGCCGAAGATACCAAAAGTTCGGTCGTAGTTGCCGCTGTCTTGGGGCTATTTGGGTTAGCGCAAATGATTCAAAGCGAATCGGGGCTGTTAACGGCGGTACTTGCAGGAATTGTTGTCCGAGCCTCTGCGATTCCCGATCAGAGGCTGTTGTTAAAGTTTAAAAGTCAGTTAACCGTACTGACCGTATCCGTTCTATTCGTGCTGTTGGCAGCTAATCTCTCGATTCCGAGTTTATTTGCGCTGGGATGGGGTGGCGTACAGACGGTGTTGCTGATGATGTTGGTAGTTCGACCGCTGAATATTTTGGTCTGCACTTGGAATAGCAGTTTTAGTTGGCGGCAAAAAGCGTTCATGGCTTGGTGCGCGCCTAGAGGGATTGTGGCAGCTTCGGTAGCTTCTTTATTTGCGATTTTGCTAACCGATCGCGGCGTTAATGGCGGAGACTCGATCAAAGCACTGGTGTTTCTCACGATCGCCATGACCGTGTTTTTGCAAGGCTTAACGGCAAAATGGATCGCCAAGTTATTGCGACTGAGCGAACTGGAGACTACAGGATTGGTGATTGTTGGCAGTAACCCGATTGGAGTTTTGGTGGCGCGACTCTTTCAAAATAACGGACAGCGGGTAGCGCTGGTCGATACCAGTGCCGAATCCTGTAAATTGGCGATCGCCCAGAATATTCCTGCCTTTGTCAGTAACGGTTTCGATGCCAAAGCCTTGGCAGAGGCAGGGCTAGATTCGGTCGGAACTTTCTTGGCTTTGACGGTGAATACCGATATCAATTTGGTGATTTCGCAGTTGGTTGTGGAAGAATTTCGTCCGCCTAAGGTTTTTGCTGTCTATGTGAAAGATGGGGATAAAAAGGAAGTCAATGGTTCCGAGATTCAGCAGGCATTTGGCAACCGCGTTCCGATCAAGACTTGGAACCAGTATGTCAGCCAAAGAGAAATTCGCATCGGTGAAGTTACGCTTGAAATAGAAGAACTCGATCGACAACTCAGCCGCTTTAACCAACTATTTAACACTGGAACCATACTCCCTCTCTTGTTTGAACGAAAGGAACGCCTGCAAATCGTCCCTGCAAATATTACTTGGGAAAATGGCGATCGGATTATCTATCTAATGCATACCCCTAGAGTTCTTCTCCCGACTAATTCCGAACCTTCTAGTCTTGAGCCCGAGCAATTGACAGAACTAGAGAATAACGAAGTCACGATAGAAGTTAAACCCGAAGCGATACCTTTAGTACCTAAGACCCTCGATTTAAATCGCGATCGCGACTATCTAAATATGGCAAGAGAGGTTCTAAAAAAGTTAAAATAACGCTATGCCTTCTATCGTGACCTCCAAATTTCTATTGCAAAATTAGTTCGCGATGCTGTCGCAGTTTGCTTCGCAAACTGCGACAGCATCGCGAAGCCTTAGAAGCATATATTGAAGCATCGTTAATTTCCGATCTCATATAGCAGTCCTAAATGATTTGAGCGTAGGGGCAATTCATGAATTGCCCCTACGCTCAATGCAGAGGNAAGAATCTTTTAATAGCGATCCTAAATCATATGTGATTTAGGATCGCTATATAGTAGCCGTCAGGTAAATTTGGACATCTACATGTGGATAATTACCTTGCGTAGCAAGGCTTTCAAAAAAGCTAATCGCTAATCGCTGAATGCTAACTGCTATAATTTAAAGCCTTGCAGCCAGAGCATCCTAAAATAATCTTTTACGCTTGGTGAAAATAACCTAGTGCATAAAAGATGTCTCGCTTTGTAATCTCAGCCTACCGACGTTTTCAATATTTTTGTCTTGCCTTCCTGATGGTTGTGGCGATCGCCGCTTGCGGTCAAAACTCATCCCAGCCGATTGCTTCTGATGCGCTTCCAGATTTCAAGCAGGGCGTTCCCATTGGTATTGCCTTTGCTCAAACTAGTAATATGGCTCTGCTCGGTCAGGAATCGGTCAATGGCGCGAAGATAGCTGACACCTACTTCAACGGTAAAGGTGGCATCGATGGCATGCCTGTAAAGCTAATTTTTCAAGATGTCGGTGGTGATGAGGTAGGGGCGATCAATGCATTTCAGACGCTGATTGTCAAAGAGAAAGTCGTCGGTATAGTGGGACCTTCGTCATCGCAGCAAGCCTTTAGCGCTGACCCGATCGCCGAACGGGCCAAGGTTCCTACGATCGGAGCCTCGAATACGGCCAAGGGAATTCCACAGATTGGAGAATATATAGCCCGCGTTTCTGCACCGATTTCTGTCGTCGCTCCCACTGCGGTTAAAGCCGCCCTCAAGATCGATCCGCAGATTCGTAGGGTGGCAGTTTTTTATGCCCAAAATGACGCTTTCACCACTTCCGAAACAGGGATTTTTCAGGAAGCGGTGAAAGCAAATGGTTTGGAATTGGTCACCGTTCAGAAGTTTCAAACCACCGATACAGATTTTCAAACGCAAGCAAGTAATGCGCTTAATTTAAATCCCGATTTGGCAATTATTTCGGGACTGGCGGCAGATGGGGGCAACCTTGTGCGGCAAATTCGCGAACTGGGCTATAAAGGGCTGATTATCGGTGGAAATGGCTTGAATACTTCCAATATCTTCTCGGTTTGTAAAGCCCTTTGCGATCGCCTATTGATTGCCCAAGCCTATAGTCCTAGTTTCGCAAGCGATATCAACCGTACTTTTCGTACCCTCTATCAAAACCAATACAAAAAAGATCCGCCGCAATTTAGCGCCCAAGCCTTTACCGCCATACAGGTTTTTGTGGAAGCTTTACAAGAACTCAATCGTACCCATAAAATCGCACAGATGCCGCTACCCGAATTGCGTAGGTTGCTCAACCAGCAAATCCTTGCGGGCAAATACAACACGCCGTTAGGGGAAATTGGCTTTACGTCAGAAGGCGAGATCGTTCAAAAAAGTTTCTATGTGGCGCAAATTAAAATGGAAAGTGGCGATCGCGGCAAATTTGTGTTCTTAGCAGAGTAGAAAACAGGAGAAAGTATGGTGACGACGAAATCTCAAAGGGCATTGGCTGGATTGCAAACCTTTTTAACCACACCCCTTGACGAGTTGTTGCAGTCCATTGACGAAGTTGCCAAACCAGTGCTGGATTTATTCCATGCTGCTGCTTCGGAAGTTCCCGCCTATCGAGAATTTTTAGCCGCCCACCATATCGATCGCAGTAAGATTACAGATCTAGAGTCATTTCGCACCCTACCCTTGATGACAAAGGATAACTATCTCAGATGTTATCCCCTCGATCGCCTGTGCTATGGTGGCAGCCTCGATCGCTGTGATATGGTAGCGGTTTCTTCGGGTTCCACGGGTAAACCTTCCTTCTTCCCTCGCTTTGTCACCGATGAATTGCAGGTTGCTACGCGGTTCGAGCAGATTTTTCACGATAGTTTCGCGGCGGATCGGAAAAGTACGCTTGCCGTGATTTGCTTTACCTTAGGGAATTGGGTGGGAGGTATGTATACCACTGCCTGTTGTCGTCATCTCGCGAGTAAAAACTATCCGATTACCGTCGTGACGCCCGGGAATCACAAGGATGAAATCTTTCGCGTCGTCCAAGAGCTAGGCGACTATTTCGAGCAGGTCGTACTCCTCGGCTATCCACCCTTTCTCAAAGACATTATCGACACGGGGATTGCCCAAGGGATCGCATGGCAGAAGTATCAGATCAAGTTCGTACTTGCAGGGGAAGTATTTAGCGAAGAATGGCGCAATTTAGTGGGAGAACGGAGCGGAGCGATTAATCCTTGCTATGACTTCTCTTCTATGTTCGGTACAGCCGATGCAGGCGTGTTAGGGAACGAAACGCCTTTAAGTATCTGCATTCGCAGGTTCCTCGCCGAGCATCCCGATGCTGCTCGTACTCTGTTTGGCGAATCGCGCTTGCCCACCCTCGTACAGTACGATCCGCGCGATCGCTATTTTGAGACTGTGGATGGCACCTTGTTATTTTCGGGGAATAATGGCATTCCCTTATTGCGCTATCACATTGCCGATGAGGGCGGCGTTATTCCCTATGCCGATATGCAACGGTTTCTAGCTGAGTGGGGATTCGATCCTGCACTCCATCTACAGGATCGCGGTATGCGTCCCTTGCCCTTTGTCTATGTGTTTGGGCGATCGCACTTTACCGTCTCTTATTTCGGCGCGAATATTTATCCTGAGAATGTCACGGTCGGCTTAGAGCAACCTGCGATCGAAGATTGGGTAACTGGAAAGTTTGTTTTGCAGGTGAAACAAGATCGCGATCGCAATCCTTTTTTACAAATCGTAGTAGAGATGGCTCCGAGTATTGAGGCTAGTGCTGAAAAGGAAAAAGCGATCGCAAAGGCAATTCAAACTCAATTATTGCGATTAAATAGCGAATTTGCGAATTACGTTCCACTCAACCAGCAAACACCTCATATTATTCTCGCTTCTACTGGCGATCCTGAATATTTTCCTAGTGGGGTAAAGCATCGATATACCCGTCGTTAGGCAGTTTAGTCTAATCGAAATTATGAGCAATTTTTTGATGTTTCTATTATATAGATTCATGTCAGGCAGATGTTACAATAAAACACACAAATTTATTGTAAAACAAGATGTTTGGCTTGAAATGGTTGAGTGAATTCAAGATGGCTGTTAATAAATTCGATATAGAAGCTAATGAATTCAATATAAAAGCTGTAGACTTAAAATGTTAAGCGACTTCAATTGTCCCTCAACTTCTTCTGCCAAAACTGATTTCCCCAGGCTTGCCAAGGATAATTTTTTCAATTTCAGTTTGTCTCAGTCCAACCCTATGCTCGCCAATATTTTGATTGTTGATGATTCTGAAATAGATCGGCATACTTACTGTCGATATCTGATCCGCGATCGAGATGAAACCTATCAAATTTTAGAAGCAAAAACTCTCAGTGAAGCAAAGATATTGTGTGAGACCGAAAAAATTGATGCCGTTTTATTAGGGTTTCAGCAACAAGATGGAAATGGAGTGGAATTTCTCAATTGGATGCAGCATCAGGAAAAAACCTCAGCATTACCTGCGATCTTACTGATCGAGCAAGAGGAGGAACGTTTCGTCGCTAAGGTAATCAAAAGCGGAGTGCATGACTATCTTATAAAAGACAACCTTATTCCACATAGGTTGCAGCGATCGCTAGATATTTTGTTAGAGAGAAAGTTTCTGATTAACTCAATTTTTGACTTACTTAACCTACGCAAACGGTCTGATGAAGCAAAAGCAGAGAGTGAAGACAAATTCCGTCGTTTAGTAGAATGCACGGACGACTTAGTCTGGTCGAGTAACTTAGAGGGGAGGTTTACTTTTCTCTCACCCCAATTTAAAGAGTTATTTGGTTGGGAGCCTGTCGAATGTTTGGGAAAATTGATGCTCGATTTGGTCTATCCAGACGATCGCGATCGTTTTAAAACAGATTTTGACGAGATCCTCACATCGGGCAAGAAAGGCACCATGACGCTCGAGTTTCGCCATCTTCAACAAGACGGCAGTTATGTCTGGGTCTCATCGAACATGACTCCAGTCAAAAACCATGCAGGATTGGTAATTGCCGTGCAGGGGATTTTACGAGACATCACCGATCGTATTGCACTGGCTCATGCGATTAGCGATCTCAGGCAGACCGAAATGGAACTAGAAGAGACGAACAAAAGACTATCGTTTGTCAATCACAAGTTAGTTTGTGCCGCTCAGCACAAAGACAGATTTCTGTCTACGATGAGCCATGAGTTTCGCACGCCTCTTAACGCTGTTATGGGAATATCAGAAGTTTTGCAAGAAGAATTATATGGGTCAATTAATCATAAACAGAAAGAAGCGTTGAACATAATTCTGAAGAGCGGACAGGATTTATTAGGCTTAATCGATAATATTCTTGATTTTTCTGGAATTGAAACTGGGCATATACATCTCAATCGCAAACTAATTTCAATCGCGCAGCTTTGTCAATCTTGTCTGGCATTTATCAAACCGCAAGCTTCCCAAAAAGATATTCAACTCGATCTAGAGATTCCACCAAATCTACCCAATGCGTTATTAGACGAACGACGCATTCGTCAAGTGCTGATTAATTTGCTCGACAATGCCGTAAAATTTACATCAAAAGGCGGACAGGTGAAATTAGTCGCAGACCTCACTACCAAAATAGATGAAAATAAAGAGAATAAATCTTTTGTTCGAATTAAGGTGACTGATACTGGCATTGGCATTGCTCCAGAAAACATTAAAAAAATTTTTCAGCCATTTTTTCAACTGGATAGCGAACTCAATCGTCAGTATGAAGGTACTGGTTTAGGTCTGGCGGTTGTCAAACAGATCGTCGAATCTCATGGTGGCAGAGTGGATGTCAGCAGTGAAATTGGTGTGGGGAGTAGTTTTTCGATTGAGTTACCTACAAGTTAATCGCGAGAAAATGTTAAAGATAGCCGTTGGTCATAGCAACGATCCTGATTCGCTCGAAGCTGTCAATGAAGTCTTGGAGCAATGCCAAGTTTCTCTAGCAGGAGAGAAACCAAAAGCTGGTCTTCTTTTCGCTGCTCTTGACTTCGATCGTCTATCGATTTTACAAAGAATCAATGAAGTGTTTCCAAATATTGAATTAATCGGCGGTACTACGGACGGCGAAGTATCCTCCGTCTTAGAATTTCAGCAAGATTCTCTAACCTTGATGCTCTTTTGCTCTGATGAGATGGAAATTCGAGCGGCGGTTGGTAGAGATGTTTCTCAAAATCCCTGTGGGATCGCACAGCGAACGGTTGAAGAAGCCAAAAGTCGTCTTACACTTGCCCCTAAACTCTGCATCGCCATACCTGAAAGTTTGACAACGAGCGTATCGACAATCGTAAGGGGATTGCAGCTTGGCTTGGGGGATATCCCGATTTGTGGCGGTGCCACAGCCGATCAATTACGCGTTAAGCAAACTTACCAATTTTTCAAGACAGAGGTTCTGAGCGATTCAGTGCCAATTTTGTTATTTGCTGGGAATTTGTTATTCTCTCATGGCATTGCGAGTGGTTGGCGTCCGATTGGCAAGCGCAGTCTGGTCACAAAGGTAGAAGCAAATACGATTTATGAAATCGATGGCAAACCTGCTTTGGACTTTTATAGCTACTATCTCAATGACTTTACCCCTGATGTTGCCTATCCCCTCGCATTTTTCCCACCAGACGAAACCCAATATATCTTAAGGGGATCCGTAAGTCACGATCCAGTTTTGGGAAGTATTACACTTCTGGGAGATGTGCCAGAGCATTCAACGGTTCAAATTACCGATGCATCCCTCGAAGATATTATTCTTGCTTCTCAAACCTCCTATGTCGATGCCTTGAGTTCCTATCCTGGGAAAGAACCAGTCGCGGCGCTCTTCTTTTCCTGTGCTTGGCGCAGAATCGTTATGGGAACGCGAACCCATGAGGAATACAGCGCGATCGCTCAAAACTCGAAGGTTCCCATCGTAAACTGTGGCTTTTACACTTATGGGGAAATAGCTCCCCTTGAAATGTCTGGACAAACTTTCTTTCACAATACAACGTTTGTAACCGTTCTGCTTGGCAGTCGATAATGCTCTATGCTTCCAAAGGATTACGATGCTGAAATTAAGCAGTTCAACAAAGAAATTCGGATCCTCAAAAAGAAGCTAGAGCGATCGGAAGCGGATCGGGTCAGGCTAGAGGAAACCAATCGCAATAAAGAATCTCTCCTGAGACGCATCATTTCCGAATTGGAGGAATATCAGGGCATTCTAGAGAAAAAAAGCTTCGATCTGGAGCAGGCATTTAATGATTTAACTTTGATGCAGGACAAACTTGTTGAAGTTGAGACAATGGCAGCCTTGGGTGGTCTGGTAGCAGGGGTTGCCCATGAAATTAATACACCTGTGGGTACGAGTATTACGCTAGCTTCCACATTGATGGATGTAACGCAAGCATTACTGCAAGCGATCGCTTTAGGGCAACTAAGGCGATCGCATCTAGCGGATTATCTAGAAACAGCCAGTGAAAGTACGCGATTAATCTTAAGTAACTTAATGCGGGCTGGGGAGTTGGTACAAAGCTTTAAACAAGTTGCGGTCGATCGATCCGGTTTGGAGAAACGTTTATTTAATGTCAAACAGTATTTAGAGGAGGTGATCGTCAGTCTTTCGCCTCAATTTAAACAAACCTTGCATCGCATCACGGTTGAGGGCGATCGCGACCTAGAAATTCAAAGTTATCCTGGTGCTTTAGCCCAAGTGGCAACCAACTTGGTGACAAACTCACTCACCCATGCTTACTTACCCCAAGAAAAAGGCCATCTAAAGTTTGACGTTCGGCAACGAAACGATCGGGCGATCGTTTGTTACAGCGACGATGGCTGCGGTATGTCTGCAGAGGTTTTGAGCAAGGTTTTCGAGCCTTTTTTTACCACAACTCGCGAAAAAGGCGGTACTGGATTAGGACTGCATATTGCCTATAACTTAGTAACCCAGAAATTACAAGGGCGAATTGACGTGCAAAGTGAAATCGCTCAAGGCACTCAGTTCACGATCGCCCTTCCCATTGATGTGGGATCTGAATAGGGTTTTAAATCTTTGTCTGGAGGCTGTGATTTCTTCCGATCGAGTAACCCTTTCAGGTGATGTTTTCCTTGCTAGGCTTAGCCTATGATTGTGAAATCGTGTATTTACACAGTGTTTTTATTGGGGATAACTTGACATTTTAGATCTCTTTCATACTGTTTCAAGGGGGAACCTCTGAAGTAAGTCTAGTATGTAAGTCTCGTGCCATCGAGATATTCTGATTTTTGTGCGAAAATACGAGAATTAAACTGATTTTTGATTGAAAAATTGATGCCTGAAATATTCATCTCTAACCCCAAAAAAGCAACTGTATCCAATACGGATAAAGAGGTTTCTCTTGATGTTTTGGAGGATCGGATTTGCTTTCGTGACGAAGATGAAGACAGTTCTGAGGATCTTTTTGATACAGACACAGGGGCGACGAGTGCATGGAAAGTGATTGTTGTAGACGACGAACCCGATGTCCATCATGCAACGAAGCTAGCGCTCAAAAGATTTAGGTTTGAGAACAAACCGTTAGTGTTTATTTCGGCATACTCTGGGGAGGAATGCAAACACTTACTCCAGTACGAGCATCCAGATGCGGCTTTGATTTTACTGGATGTCGTGATGGAGACGAATGATGCTGGTCTAAACGTCGTGAAATTTATTCGAGAAGCCCTTAACAATCAGAAAGTGCGAATTATTTTGCGCACAGGGCATCCTGGTGAGGCCCCAGAAGAGGCAGTCATCCTAAAATACGATATTAATGACTATAAGCTCAAAGTGGAACTGACGCGCCAAAGGCTTTTAACAGTGGCGATCGCTGCCCTTCGTTCCTATCGAGACATTATCACCATCGAACGACAAAAAATTGAGCTAGACCAGACCCTAAGCCACTTGCAACGCACCCAGTCTCAACTTGAAGAACATATGCAAACGCTCGAAACCAAGATTGCCGAGCGAACAGCTGAATTAGAAGCTGCCAACAGAAAATTGCACGGACTGGCAACGATGGATGGTTTAACCTCTGTTGCCAATCGTCGTCGCTTTGATGAATATTGGCAGCAACAATGGCAAATATTGGCACAACAACAGAAACCTTTATCTTTAATTTTGGCTGATGTCGATTACTTTAAGCTCTATAACGACTGCTACGGTCATCTTTTGGGCGATGAATGTTTGCGTCAGGTCGCTCAGTGTATGAGTCTTGTCGTAAACCGTCCCACCGATCTAGTGGCACGTTATGGGGGTGAAGAGTTTGCTTTGGTTTTACCCTATACATCTATGGAAGGAGCGATTAAAGTTGCGGAGGCGATCGCCGAGGCGATCCACAACCTTGCCTTACCCCATGCCACATCGACCGTCAGCGATCGCATCACCCTCAGTTTGGGAATCTCTTGCATCGTGCCACAATACACAACTTCTTTGCAAACCCCAATCTCAAGTGCAGATAAAGCTTTATATCAAGCGAAGCAAGCGGGACGAAATCAATACTGTATTTCTGGATAGCTCAATTACAAAGATAACTGGTAAGGTAATAGACCATTCAGAAATTATGTTCAATGGCATTGCGATCCCCAGTGCCGTAAATTAAGACGAATTTACTCCCCAAAAAAGATCGTGATCGCTACCTCAGAAACCGAAGCTACCATTCTGATCGTTGATGATAATCCTATCAATCTTGAAGTCCTTTATCGAGCTTTGAGTGATAAAGGATACGAAGTGAGGGTTGAAGTTGATGGCATCAATGCGATCGCGCAGATTCACCTTCAAGCTCCCGATCTAATTTTACTAGATGTGAGGTTGCCAGGAATTGATGGATTTGAGGTGTGCCGTCAACTCAAGGAAGACGAGCAAACAATGGATATTCCTATCATCTTTATGTCAGCTTTAGCAGATACTGAAGATAAGCTCATCGCACTGGACTTAGGTGCTGTGGATTACATCACAAAACCATTCCAGAAGGAAGAGGTTTTGGCTCGCGTTCGACTCCATTTAAAGCTCAGACAGTTAACGCAAGCATTAGAGGCACAAAACCAAGAACTCAATCAATTAACCGAAGAATTAGAAGAACGTGTCAGAGAGAGAACCTTGGCTTTGCAGCATCAGAATGCTGCTTTAGAGATCGCCCGCAAAGAAGCCGAACAAGCTGCGATCGAGTTAGAAGTTGCCAACAAAAAATTGTATGAGCTAGCAACGATGGATGGTTTAACTACAATTGCCAATCGTCGTCGCTTTGACGAATATTGGCAGCAACAATGGCAAATGTTAGCGCAGCAACAACAACCTTTATCCCTGATTTTGGCTGATGTCGATCACTTTAAGCTCTATAACGACTGCTACGGTCACATTCTAGGCGATGAATGTTTGCAGCAAGTCGCTCATAGTATACGTCTGCTCTTAAAACGCCCTACCGATCTAGTCGCCCGTTACGGTGGCGAAGAGTTTGCAGTTATACTTCCCTATACATCCATTGAAGGAGCGAGTCGGGTTGCTGAAGCGATCGCCGCTCAAATTTACGATCTTGCTTTACCCCATGCCAAATCTCCTATAAGCGATCGCATTACCCTCAGTTTGGGAATTTCTTGCATCGTGCCGCAATATACGACTTCTTTACAAGACCCAATCTCAAGCGCAGACAAAGCTCTCTACCAAGCAAAACAATCTGGAAGAAATCGCTACTGTATTTCTGGGTAACCTGATTGCACGATCGCCTAGAAGCGAGCCGCGTTGCGATCGCTAAAAATAGCTATGGGGAAAAGCATTCTATACAAATTCTATGCCAAGAGATCGCACCTAGCATGAGTAAACCTCCAGCACCTATTTTGCAAAATGATCGGCTTGTTTGTGCAGGGGTACGGAAGAACGTGGGAATTGACAGAAAGTTTTTATTCTTTCCACTCTTGAAGCTCCTATTTTCCGAATCATATTGAGCCATTTGTAGTAACATTTTCAAAAAACAATGCGTCGTCTTTTGAAAGTCTGTGCGGAGAGCGGAACGCAAATTAGGAGCTGTTGCAAATTTAAGTGAAATTGGCATAACCAAGATATAAAAGATTTTATGAATGCTTTTTTGTTGGCGATCGCACTGATAACCCAACTGATTTTTCTTGTGGGCGAAATTCCTGCGGCGGGCTATTTATATAAGCATGGCTTTAGCATAGAAATGATTGGTCATCCTTGGTTTTGGGTATTTACGATCACGCGCTTTGTCGGAATTGCAGGACAGATTTATTTATGGAGTTCCACAGAGATTGGCAGAGTTGCGGCGGTTATGGGTTCCTGTGGTCTTATCCTCAGTAACGTGCTTGGCACATTCTTCCTTCAGCAAAAGTCACTTTCTATAAATGGTTATATTGGTCTCGTGTTCGCGATGCTCGCGATCGCTTTACTTGCAAGTGAGAAATAGCTTTCACTTCAAACAGGTCAAAAAGTTGCTAGAGACTTAACCCCACTTCTCAGATTTTTGGCAATGACTTCGCCTAAGTTGTTTTCAATAAGAGGGCTTCTTGCGAATAATGGCTATGGCGATCGCGGCAATTCTCAATTCCTTGGTTGTAATTTATTTTACCGCTTTAAAGATTTAAAAAAGAGAATATAGGTTTATATAGTTTAACAATTATATAATTTGGCAATAGGTCTGTTGAGCGCCATGTGATCGCGACAGCGGTTTACCAAAAAGCAAACAGACATAGAGCTAAATACGAAACACCATGTCTATACTTCACTTTTGTTACAATCTGTGCTTTAAAGATATGCTTGGAGCCGATATGATTTCCTCCATTACGGAATTATATGGATAAAGTCTGAGTGGCAGTCCTAAGTCTGGATTTGCCTCCAAACGTGAATTTTACTGGGCTTTGACTGAGCATAATGCCGTTGGGTTAGCCCAACAGCGGATCGGAAAATCAATCATCTCATTACGCACTGAAAATATGCTGGAATACCTTCCACCGTTAAACGACCATAACTTACCCTATCCCGATACAATTCACCCGATCGTGGTTCATTTTGTCATTGCGATGGTATTGTTTGCCGTACTATGCGATGCGATCGGCTACTTCACGCGCAATCCTCGCCTGTATGAAGTGAGTTGGTGGAATTTCTTTTTTGCCACCATTTCTATCTTTATTGCGATTATTTTTGGGCAAATCGAAGCGGGATTGGCAGAACCCTATGCCTCCGTGGAAAAGACATTGAATTTACATTCTTTACTAGGATGGGCACTGTCGGGCATCATTACTGCCATTACAGGATGGCGTTACGTGGTGCGGCTCCGCGACCCCAAAGAGTTACCTGTCGCCTTCTTGGGTGTGGGCGTATTGTTAACAGGACTGGTCTTCTTTCAAGTCTATCTTGGCGATTTACTGGTCTGGGTTTATGGATTGCACACAGTTCCAGTTGTGGAAGCATTTAGAGAGGGTGGTTTGCAATGAGTGTAGTTTCGATTGAGCAATTAATCGCTCAACTAGGTGCGAATGGTTTACCCTACGTAATTCCCATTCATCCCAATTTAGTTCACATGACCTTGGGCTTATTTATTGTGGCGATCGGGTTTGATATTGTCGGAGCCCTATTCCCTTTAGAAAAGTCTGTATTCAAATTTCTGGCGATTCCAGCCACACGTTCCAACTTTTTTGATGTCGGTTGGTACAACATGGTGGGAGCCGCAGTCATCACCTTCTTTACGGTGGGCGCAGGGTTCTATGAAATCTTGCTGGCTTCCCCAGATGAGAATGTGAAGAGCGCTTGGGGCTTGCATCCAATGGAAACCATGCTCTGGCACGGTGTAGGTGGTGTTGCACTCCTAGCCCTAATTGTTGCCATGACTGTATGGCGAGGGTTTCAAAGGTTTCTCTGGCGCAAAGATATGGCGCGTCAAGTGGAGTGGAGCTATTTGTTAGCAGGATTGGGAATTTTTGCGATCATGTTCGTGCATGGAACCTTGGGCGCACAGCTTGCCTCTGATTTTGGCGTCCATATCACTGCCGATCGCTTGTTACGCATGGGTAAAGATCTAAGTCTGCTGGGGCAATAAGGAGATCTATGGAAATTCGCACGATTTTAATTTTGGTGGTTTTGGCGATCGTGAATGCTTTGATTAGTTTGTGGATGGGGCAACAAGCCTATACATGGTTTCCGCCCCAAGCCTCGGCTGAATCAATTTTGATTGACGATCTGTTCAGCTTTTTAGTCACCCTAGGAACTTTCATATTTGTAGGTGTCATTGGCACGTTAAGCTATTCGATCTTATTTCAACGGGCAGGTAAATATGATTCTAGTGACGGTCCTCCCATTGAGGGAAATATCAAGCTAGAAATCGTCTGGACAGCAATTCCGATCGCTTTAGTGATTTGGATTGCCGGCTATAGCTACCAAATCTACGACCGAATGTCGATATTGGGACCTATGGAACACGTGCATATGATGGCAGCTGCCCATGCTGCCCCATTAGAAACAGAGAAGAATGCTGAAACCCCTGAAAATATTGAGGTTTTTGCAAGGCAATGGTCGTGGGAATTCCGTTATCGCAATGGGACTGGTGGCAATGTAACGAGTACGGAGCTACATATCCCGAACAATCGGCGGATCAAGCTAGCACTCCATTCTGAAGATGTGCTGCATGGATTGTTTATTCCTGCTTTTCGCGTTAAGCAAGATGTAATCCCTGGACGTGATATTGATTTTGAATTCACACCGATTCGCGAAGGGAAATATCGTCTGCGCGATTCTCAATATAGCGGGACTTATTTTGCGTCAATGCAAACGGATGTGGTGGTGGAGTCGCCCGAAGCCTATCAGCAATGGCTAGCGGATGCCGCTAAGCAAACTCCTGTAGCTGCTTACAATCCTGCATCTGCTGAATACAATAACCGCAGCAGCAATAACTGGCAGACCGTCGAACCTGCGGCTCCCCCAGTGGTCAACTATTCAAGTTCTAATTCTCAAGCGAGTGACTCATGACGAATATTTCTGTTGATGCGATCGAGGGCGTGCAACAGCCACTCCCCGGCAAACCCGAAGACTGGAAGCGGTTCTTTGGTTTCAGCACCGATCATAAGGTGATTGGAATTCAGTATTTGGTCACTTCCTTCTTTTTCTTTTTAGTGGGTGGCATTTTCGCCATGATCATTCGTGGCGAACTGATTACCCCAGAAGCCGATCTGCTCGATCGCACGGTTTACAACGCCATGTTTACCATGCACGGCACGGTGATGCTGTTTCTCTGGACATTCCCCTCCCTACTAGGACTGTCTAACTATCTCGTGCCTTTGATGATCGGCGCTCGCGATATGGCATTCCCACGTTTAAATGCAGTTGCCTTTTGGATGGTTCCCGTATTTGGCATTATCCTCATGGCAAGCTTTTTTATACCCGGTGGGCCCTCTCAGTCGGGGTGGTGGGCTTATCCTCCCGTTAGTCTTCAGAATCCCACGGGTAACCTCATTAACGGTCAGTTTCTCTGGTTGTTAGCCGTTGCGCTTTCAGGGATCTCTTCGATTATGGGTGGAATTAACTTTGTTACCACCATTTTTAGAATGCGCGCCCCAGGGATGGATTTTTTTAAGATGCCTGTGTTTGTCTGGACGGTTCTTGCCGCACAGATTATTCAATTGTTTGGTTTACCTGCCCTGACCGCAGGAGCTGTCATGCTTTTATCCGATCTCACCTTCGGTACGAGCTTCTTCGATCCGACGAAAGGCGGCGATCCCGTTCTGTTTCAACACTTTTTCTGGTTCTATTCTCACCCTGCTGTTTATGTAATCATTCTGCCGATCTTTGGGGCTTTTTCCGAAATTTTCCCCGTCTATGCCCGCAAGCCGCTGTTTGGCTACAAGGTTGTGGCGGTTTCATCGTTGGTGATCACAGGTTTAAGCGGGATCGTTTGGGTGCATCACATGTATGCCAGCGGCACCCCAAGTTGGATGCGCATGATCTTCATGGCAACCACGATGATGATCTCCGTGCCAACGGGGATTAAGGTGTTCGCATGGGTGGCAACGATCTGGGGCGGTAAACTTAAGCTAACGACAGCGATGCTGTTTGCCCTCGGCGGTTTAACCATGTTTGTGTTTGCAGGAATCACGGGCATTATGCTTGCCTCCGTTCCTGTGGATATTCACGTTAACAATACCTACTTTGTGGTCGGACATTTCCACTATGTGATTTATGGCGCAGTGGTTATGGGCATGTATGCTGCAATCTACCATTGGTTCCCCAAAATGACCGGACGCATGTATTCCGAAGGTTTAGGGAAACTACATTTTGTGCTCACGTTTATCGGTACGAATGCCTGCTTTTTCCCCATGCATCCCTTAGGTTTGCAGGGAATGCCCCGCCGCGTTGCTTCCTACGATCCTGAGTTTGCCTTTTGGAATGTGATTGCTAGTTTGGGAGGCTTTCTCTTGGGCATATCTACCTTGCCTTTTCTACTGAATATGGTTGGTTCTTGGGTACAGGGAGAAAAAGCTCCCAAAAATCCTTGGCGGGCGATCGGTTTGGAATGGCTAGTTTCGTCACCTCCATCCCATGAGAACTTTGAAGAGCTTCCCATTGTGGTTTCCGAACCCTACGGCTACGGCAAAGATGAACCCTTAGTTTCTAATTCTGATGCATTGGAGGTCGCTCATGCAACCAATTGATACTTCTCTGAATACTTCTGGCGTAGCGATCGCTGCGTCAACTCTTGATCATGGGTCAGCGCATGAGGAACATGACAACCGCATGTTTGGCTTTGTGGTGTTCCTACTTTCGGAAAGCGTAATCTTCCTCAGCTTTTTTGCAGGATATATCGTTTACAAAACCACTGCCTTAGATTGGCTCCCCGTCGGTGTGACAGGTTTAGAAATCCGCGAACCTGCGATTAATACGGTGGTTCTCGTATCGAGTAGCTTCACAATCTATCTCGCTGAAAAATTCCTCCACAAAAAGAATCTCTGGGGCTTTCGCGCTTTCTGGTTGCTAACGATCGCGATGGGGAGTTACTTCCTTTACGGTCAAGCCGTGGAATGGAGTGGATTGCCCTTTGGCTTTGGCGATGGCGTATTTGGCGGCACATTCTATCTGCTGACAGGATTTCACGGTCTACACGTACTTACGGGCGTGCTGTTGCAGTTAATTATGCTAGGGCGATCGTTCCTTCCCAATAATTATGCTAAAGGAGAGTTTGGTGTTGCCTCAACTTCCCTCTTCTGGCACTTTGTCGATGTAATTTGGATTGTTTTGTTTACACTGATTTACGTTTGGCAATAACTTCGATCCCCGTACATAAATGCCGTACATAGATCCCCGACTTTTTTATGGACTAGTAAGTCTCTTTTGATTGAGTAGAGAGTGTTTGAGAAGTCTAGTATCTCGTATAAATTTCTACTTTTACCCCCCTTAATCCCCCCTTAGTAAGGGGGAAACTTAAATCCTCCCCCTTACTAAGGGGGAGCTAGAGGGGGTAAAAAATTTCTCAAACACGCTCTTAGAAAAAGTCGGGGATCTCAATACACTTAAATTCTTTTACTCAAAGGCAAAACGATGATTATTGACGACCATTATTACGATGTAATTATTGTGGGAACTGGTGCTGGCGGTGGAACCCTTGCTTATAAGCTGGCGGCGACAGGAAAGAAGATTCTCATCCTCGAACGTGGCGATTTTATGCCCCTCGAAGAACAGAACCGTAGCAATATCGACATCTTTAAACGCGAACGCTATCACGCCCCCGAACAGTGGTACGACATTTCAGGCGAACCGTTTTCACCGCAGATGAATTATGCGATCGGGGGTAACACCAAAATCTATGGTGCAGCTCTGCTACGCCTACGAGAACGCGACTTTGAGGAAGTACCCCATCAAGCGGGAATTTCCCCCGAATGGTGTTTGAAATATGCTGACTTTGAACCCTACTACACCGAAGCTGGGAATTTGTATAAGGTGCATGGCTCAACGAATGGCGATCTCACCGAGCCAACCCACAGTTCCGAATATTCCTATCCTGCGGTAAGTCACGAGCCTGACATTCAAAAGATTTACGATGCGATCGCAAACCTTGGTTTGCATCCATCCACGATTCCTCTAGGCTTGACCCGTCAAGAGGATGACCCCACCAATGATTCGGAAGTCAGCGGCATCGTCCCTGCTTTGAAGTATGAAAATGTTACCTTAAAAACCCAAGCCAAGGTCATCAGTTTACATACCAATCCGACTGGGCGAGTGGTTAAAGGTGTAGAAGCGGAAGTTGCAGGTCAATCCTATCTCTTTTTGGCAGATATCGTCGTACTTGCCTGTGGTGCAGTCAACTCAGCAGCTCTGCTATTGAAATCCGCCAGCGATCAACATCCCAAAGGACTCGCTAATAGTTCCGATCGAGTGGGACGAAATTTGATGAAAAGTTTGTTGTCAACGGTGGTACAACTCAGTACGAAACCAAATTCAGGCTCGTTCCAAAAGACAATTTATGTGAATGATTTCTATTGGGGTGATGCGGATTTTCCCTATCCCATGGGACACATCCAAAATTCGGGCGGGCTGCTCACCGATATCATTTTTGCGGAATCGCCACCTGTCTTTTCTGTTGTTGCCAAGTTAATGCCGGGGTTTGGACTGAAGCAGTTGGCTACCCATTCCATCGGCTGGTGGGCGCAAACGGAAGATTTGCCAGACCCAAATAATCGCGTTCGGGTAGAAAACAACAAGATCTATATCGATTACACGCCTAATAATTCCGAAGCCCACGATCGCTTGATTTATCGCTGGACTGATGTATTAAAGAATATCGAAAAATCCCTAGATGGCTTCCATAGCGGTTTCCTACATCCCCGTGGAGAAGTTCCCTTGCAAGTAATGGCAAATCAATGCGGAACCTGCCGCTTTGGCGACGATCCGAAAACCTCCGTTTTAGACCGCGATTGCCGCACCCACGATCTCGATAATCTCTATGTTGTCGATGGTAGCTTCTTCCCATCTAATGCTGGGGTTAGCCCTGCTTTGACGATTATTGCGAATGCTCTAAGAGTAGGCGATCGGTTGATCGAGCGATTGAGGTAGGTAGCAGTTTGCTTGGTCTTTATAACCGAATAGGGTGTTTGGCATAAAATAAATATTTTCCTGACTAAATACCCTATGTCAGCCTAACTTGAAAGCAAAAATATAGCTACTAATTGAGGAATTTGATCTTGACGTTTAACATAGCGCTAGCTAGACAAGTTGCTTCTACATATTGCAATAATAAAAATTCTGAAAATGGTCTTGTTGAGTCATTTTCTCTAATCTGCAATTTTCTAGCAGATAACCCAGATCGCATATCATGGAGAGGAAAAAATATCCCATCAGTTGATACAGAAAATGGGTTAAAAATATTTACTGAACGTTATTTTTCTTGGAAGCATCTCAGCTTGGTGCTGAGTATAAATGCTTAGGAGAATAGAATAGACCATTGAGATAAGCACAACGATGTTTCAAGAAAGTGTTAGATATTCCTTTACCGCGTCCAAGCGATCGCCATGAATTTAGAGAATCTAAAAAGTATTACGAATTACGCTATCAAGCCTTAGATTTTCTGGAACGATATCAATAGGCTGCTGATTGTATGGAGCGATCGCCTAAAAATCAAGACTCACAGTACTAGCGATCGCCTAACTCCTCAAATCGCCAATATAAGAACCAATTTGTTTAAGTCCCTGCAAAACCTGAACACGTTCCATTGTGTTTTCGAGTAATCGATAAGTATGCGATCGCGTATATTGAGGGACATTTTGGAGGCGATCGCATTTCAAAAACAATACTTCTCTTCCATTTGTAACCATTCCATAACAACTTGACTGTAAGTTGGGAGCGCTCAACAAATAAGTAAGTGCTTGGGGAATTCCCGCCGTAACGTCTAGCCTTGCAGGTTTTGATTCGATTACCAAAATCCAAAAACTGTCTTGGATTACCAAAATATCAATTCTGCCTTGAACCACCATAGCATTAGCTTCGTCAGCAACTTCGATATTGGTACTTACTTCTGCTTTTACCAAAAAAGGAAACTGATAGAAACCTGCCAAATCTAGCAAGGGAGATACTACAACAAGCTTAACAATTTCTTCGAGAGGTGGTTCTTCTTGACTGAGATAGGTATAGTTTCGAGTGAGGCGATCTAGTCCTTGTAGTTCCGCTTCGGTTAGAGTCGGCGCATGATTTAACCATTCATCAAAAAAGCGATCGCTAGAGTCGAATCTCAAGCCAAAGGTTTGACGGAGAGAGCTAAGGGTAAGGCTACTAGCATTTGTAATCACAGTTAAATCCTTGTAGTAATTACATGAAGTTTAGAAGTCTAGACATTTGATCTAGGTTCCAATACCTAATATACGATATATGTAAGAGAATAAAGAACGATCGCCTAAAAATTACGACTCACAGTAATAGCGATCGCTATCATCCGATAGTAGATTTTTGACCTTGCCACCCAGACATCATCGCTAAAATCGAATTATGCTAATCTGAAAATACTTTGCATTCAGGAATGATAAAGATGTCAACCAATATCCCAAGCATATTTGCGGAAGAACTAGCCAAAGAGCTAAACAAAATCCCTGAGCAATATTGGTCAAACCTCCTGCAAATCATTCGTCTATTTCGCGAAAGCGTTACACCAGTTTCAGAAAGTCATTCTCAAGAACCTGAAATTGTCGAAGCGATCGAAGATTTAGGTCTTGTCCATGCCATGCTAGAAGTCAAAGACGAAAAGCCTCTTAGCCTCCAAGAAGCACTTGCCGAAATGGAAAAGGTATGAACGTTAATTACCTTCCCAGCTTTATTAAAGAACTTAAAGCTCTCAAAAGTACACCTTACTTCAAACCCATAAACACACTTGTATTTGAAGAGATTCCTAAACTTGAGGGATTAGCAGACCTCCAAAACCTCAAAAAGTTACAGGGTTATGAAAATGCTTATCGAATCAAAGTAGGAGATTATCGAATTGGAGTGACTTGTCAAGATGGAACTATTACCTTTTGTCGAGTCCTGCATCGCAAAGAAATTTATCGTTACTTCCCACCCAAAAACTAAAAGATTACCACTCAACAGCAATACAAAACCAACAAAATAGAAACAATCATTAAAAGCGATCGCCTAAAAATTACGACTCACGGTAATAGCGATCGCCTTGAGGAGATAGATTGTTGATGCGATCTCCTAGAACCCACGACTTACAGTACTAGCGATTGCCCTCAGCAAATCTTTAGCACATAGGTAATTGAGGCGATCGCAATTGACTTACGATCGTGATTTGCGGTAACTTATCCTTGACTGAATAGAGACTACAAAAGACTTCATCTAAAACAAGCTACTGTCGCGCGAGGTTTTAATGAGTTTAGCCACTAATGCCCGCACTTTTATGAGTGCATTGATAACTTGGTTCTTTCGCAGTCTCTTGCGAGCTAATGTCATCTTACCGATCGCTGGCTTTGCAGGAGTCATCGCCCTATGGTGGGCAATCGCGTTATTTCGACATGAAATGATGCCCACGCCGCCAGAAGCATTGGTCAAGAATTTAGATTTTATTTTAAATCCATTTTATCGGCGCGGGCCGGGGGATATCGGCATTGGCTGGTTACTGCTGGCTAGCCTACGTCGAGTTTGTATTGGATTTTCCTTGGGTGCTGTGGTTGCCATTCCCGTTGGCGTTTGGATTGGATTATCTCGTCATGCTTGGTTAGCGATTAACCCGATTATTCAGGTGTTTAAGCCTGTTTCTCCGCTCGTGTGGTTGCCGATCGCCCTTGCAATTTTTAATGCTGCGGAGCCATCCGCAATTTTCGTGATTTTTATTACCTCGCTTTGGTCAACAATTATCAATACTGCCGAAGGAGTCAGTAACGTTCCCAAAGACTATTTGGAAGTTGCCCAAGTTCTAGAAATGCCCCGATGGAAGCAGTTAATTAAGGTGATTTTACCCGCTAGTTTGCCCTATATCTTTACAGGTTTACGCATCAGCTTAGGGATTGCATGGCTAGTAATTGTGGCTGTGGAAATGCTCACGGGGGGCATTGGCATTGGCTTTTTTGTTTGGGATGAATGGAATCGATTGAATGTAAGTTCAGTATTCTTGGCGGTCTTTGTGATTGGAGTAACAGGGCTAATTTTGGACTATGCTCTCGCCAAATTGCAAGCGATCGTGACTCGTCGTCCTGTACAACCATAGACTTGGGAGATTTCCATGTACACACCGCGTACAAGAAGAGAATTCCTCAAGGGAATGACCGCCACTGCTTCAGCGATCGCCTTTTCCGCTTGCGTCCAAGAACAAGGACGAAATCCCACTGGACTATCGGAAACATCCCTTGCGGTCGAACCAATTATTAACCCCACCAGTCTCGAAAAGCCCAACTTAACTGTTGGCTTTGTTCCCGTTAACGATTGCGCTCCCTTTGCGATCGCTTGGGAAAAGGGATTCTTTCGGAAGTATGGCTTGAATGTGACACTCAGTCGTGAAGCAAGCTGGGCTAATTCCCGTGACGGGATTATTTTTGGGCGCTTAGATGCCTCGCCCGTCGTATCGGGTGCTGTCACTAATGCGAGAACTGGTGCAGAAGGCGCAAGACATTTTCCTCTTTGTGCGGCGATGACTATTCATCGACATGGCAACGCGATTACCTTCAATCGCAATCTGTGGGAGGCAGGTATTCGCCCCTTATCTACCTATAACGGAGACTTAGAGAGATTCGGCAAAGATTTGCGAAGCTATTGGCAAACTGCACCCATCGATGAGCGCGTCTGGGCAACAGTTTTGAGTTCTTCCATTTATGAATATTTTATTCGCTATTTGCTCTCGGCGGCTGGCATCAATCCCGTTGCTGAGTTACGCTCCATTATCACCCCACCGCCCCAGATGGTGAGCAATATGCGAATGGAAACGATTCAAGCCTATATGGTCGCAGAGCCTTGGAATACAAGAGCGATCGCAGGCAATGAAGGCGTGGGATTTACCTTTGCCCAAGGGCGAGAAATTTGGCATGGTCATCCCGATCGCCTGTTAGCCGTGCGCGAATCTTTCATTCGGGACTATCCTAAAACCTACCGATCGCTAGTAAAGGCGATGATCGAAGCCTGTCAGTATTGCAGCGAATCAGCCAATCGTGAAGAAGTTGCTAAAATTATTTCTCAGCGCTCCTTTACAGGTGCAAATGTGAAATATACTCGACCTGCCATTGTTGGAAATTATAACTATGGTGGCTTTGATAATCAATCACGCATTACCAATAGTTTAGAGACAACGCTATTCTTTGAAATGCCTACTTCTGTTTCTGAAGTTGCCCATGACCATTCCACTTTTCTCTGGCAATCCCAAAGCCTATGGTTGATGACCCAATCAACCCGTTGGGGGCAAATCCTAGAATTCCCTAAGAATGCTGAAGCAATCGCCCGTCAAGCATGGCGAACTGATTTGTATCGGGAAATTGCCGCCGAAATGGGAATTAAATGTCCATCGGATGATTATAAAGTGGAACCTGCCTCAGCTTTTATCGATCGCAAATCCTTTGACCCTAGCAACCCCATCAGCTATCTGAACAGCTTTGAAATTCGGACCAATGCGCCCAAATCCTTTTTCCTTGCGTAATTTTTCCTTGCATAATATTTATGACTACCCCACCATCGCTCAATTCCAATAATTCTCCCCACTCCAAGCCGTTTTTGATAATCGAGAATATCGTCAAGGCTTTTCGCAAACCTGATGGTAGTCAATTTGTGGTGCTAGATGGCATTGACCTCGCGATTGCTGAGCAGGAATATGTCTCAGTTATCGGTCACTCAGGCTGCGGCAAATCAACCCTAGTCAGGATTGTGGCAGGTTTAGAGAAACCGACTTCAGGTTCAGTCACCTTAGAAGGCAAGCTGATTCGCAAACCAGGAGCAGAGCGGATGATGGTCTTTCAGGGCTATTCGTTGTTACCTTGGCTGACGGTAAGAGAAAACATTCGCATGGCGGTAGATGAAGTGTCCAAAACCGCCAGTCGTGCTGAAAAAATCGCGGTAGTAAATGAACATATTGAAATGGTGAATCTGACTGCTGCCGCCGATAAATATCCCGACGAACTTTCAGGCGGTATGAAACAGAGGGTTGGGGTTGCGCGAGCCTTGGCAACTCGCCCTAAAATGCTGCTGTTAGATGAACCCTTTGGAGCGCTAGATGCCTTGACCAGACCCAAGCTCCAGCAACAAGTCTTAGATATTTGGGAAAATCATCGCCAAGCGGTGATGATGATTACTCATGATGTCGATGAGGCAATTTTTATGTCCGATCGCGTTGTAATGATGACAAATAGCCCCAAAGCGACAATTGGGAAAGTGTTAGATATTCCTTTACCGCGTCCACGCGATCGCCATGAATTGAGAGAGTCTAAAGAGTATTACGAATTACGCAATCAGGCTTTAGATTTTCTGGAGCGCTATCAATAGGCTGCTGATTGTTTAGATGGAGATCGCCTAGAAATCACGACTGACAGTTATAGAGATCTCCAGCATCTACGATTTCCTAGATATTGCAATGGTCACGCCCCTCTCTCCCCCCCAGCAGTCAGTTGCTCCACTCTCTTGGCATCCAGTTTCTGAGGAAATCCAACGGTTACTATTGTCAGTTTCTAAGCATTGGCATACACCAGAAATTGCCGATCGATATATACAGCAGGCGATCGCGCTAGCAGGCGATCGCCCAGATGTTTTAGTCTCCGCCTATCGCTACTTTTTTTACACGCACAATAATCAATTAGTTTTGCAAGTTACCAAGAAAGTTCTGGCTATGGTGCAAAAGAGTGAAGATTTGCCTACGGAATGGGTACAACTCAAACCGATTCTGAGGGAACGGCTTGATGAACCAAATATTCGGCTGTATATCAATGCCTATGCTGCTTCTGGATTAATTATCGCCATCAGTCCCTGCATCAATGAGTCCCGTGGTAATTGTGCGATTATCAGGCGTGCTCTTGGCAGTTAGGGTAATCTTGCCAGCATTTCCTCGCTTAGAATTTGCTGCCACTGCATTTTGTCCAAAGTTGATATTCCCTTCGGTACTCGTTATACCAATTTCTTTTAAATTTGCAACAGATCGAATTTGGGGTTCCGCGCCGAGCGCGGTCTTTTCAAAAAATGATGCAACGCATCATTTTTTGAAAATGGTATTACTTCGATGCTTCCAGCGTTCTTAAAGAAAGAATCCGCAGTGGTTGCCCCCATTGTAATATCTTGACCAGCATCGAGAATGATTTTGCCTGCGTTACCTGCGTTGCTTCTAGTCGAGATTGAGTTCGTAATAGCCTTGTGTGTCGATCGCTTCGTGGAGAATATTGTCTCTGCTATCTCCTTGAATCGAAAGTATTCCAGTTAAGGGGTCGAAGCGAACAGGAGCGTTAGGATTGAAGGATGTGTCTGGGTGGAGAAGTTCGGGATTTGAGTCAGTCCCTAATGGAATCGATGGAGAGGCTATGTAGGAGTCTTGACCCAAAATAGATTTTTGAAAAACTAAGACTGGCAAGGGGTTGCGATCGGATTTCGGATTGAGGGCTTGAAATGGAATCTTGAGATTCAAAAGTTAATGGGGGAGGTAGAGTGAGGCTGCGCCTTGGTTGTGGGTTTGACTATTACTTAAAGGTGAGGGAGTATTGAAATCAAAGGGGTTTGAAGTTGCGGCGGAACGCATCCTGAAAGGAATCGCTTGTGAAGTCAGTCCATCAATACTGCCCTCTGTATACATAAATCTTGGTTTTGTAATATTTTTTGCTTTTGTGAAGATTAACATAAAGACACACTAACGTAAAGCCATCTTTAACAAAAGACCAAAAAGATTTGGAAGCGATCGCTGAGGTAATGGCTGAGACTGTGTCCTTTCTACTGCGCCTTGTCGCGATCGCTTCCAATAGCTCAGCAACATGAATAGGTTTCGTAAGATAATCATTCGCACCACGAGCCATGCAAGTAAATCAAAGGGCTGATACTCGAACAACCCTAGGTATGATTAAGAAAGTAAGATCTAAGCTACAGGATCGAGTTATAAACTATGACATTTGATTATGACCTGTTTGTGATTGGTGCGGGTTCGGGTGGTTTAGCCGCTTCCAAACGAGCTGCTACCTATGGTGCAAAAGTAGCGATCGCTGAAGCCGACTTAGTTGGTGGTACCTGTGTGATTCGGGGCTGCGTACCCAAAAAGTTGATGGTCTATGCCTCACAGTTTTCGCATCTCTATCACGATGCAGAGGGCTATGGTTGGTCTGCCGTAAAACCAGAATTTGATTGGAAAAAGTTGGTACAGACAATCAATCAGGAAGTGTTACGCCTGAGCAACCTGCATATTAACTTCTTAGAAAAGAATCATGTGGAGTTAATCCCTAGCTTTGCCAAGTTCCTCGATGCACATACCCTAGAGGTAGGCGTTCGCAAAGTTACTGCGGAGCGTATTCTCATTGCTGTCGGTGGCGAAGCAATCAAGCCTGACCTCGTGGGAATCGAACATGCAGTTACCTCCCGTGAGATGTTTCACCTGCCACAGTTTCCTAAACGCTTTGCTGTGATTGGTGGTGGCTATATCGGCGTGGAATTTGCGGGTATTATGAATGGCTTAGGTGCGAAAGTTACTCAAATTATTCGTGACACCCATATTTTGAGAGGCTTCGATCTAGATATTCGCAACAGTATTCAAACGGGGATGACCAACCATGGCATTCATTTTCATACTGGGATCGATGCACCTTCTCTTCAAATCACTAAGGGTGAGGATGGCTTGAAAATCGCATTTTTAGACAGCGATCGTAACCCGCAGAATCTTATAGTAGATACAGTTCTCGCTGCAACGGGACGCAAACCTAACCTTGACAAACTGAATTTAGAAACTGTCGGTGTGGAAGTTGTAAAGGGCGCGATCGCAGTTAAACCCGATAGCAGCACCAGTCAGCCCCATATCTATGCGGTTGGTGACTGTACCGATCGGATCAATCTCACGCCTGTGGCGATCGCGGAAGGACGCGCCTTTGCGGATACTGTCTTTGGTCATACTCCTCGCCTCATGAGCCATCGGGGTGTTGCTTCCGCAGTTTTCTCACAGCCAGAGGCAGCAACGGTGGGTTTAACTGAGTCGGAGGCATTGGAACAATACGGAGATTCCGTTAAAGTTTATCGTTCTCAGTTCCGCCCGATGTTCCATAGCCTCACAAGTGCAGATGAGAAGACCCTGATGAAGCTGGTGGTTGTAGGCGAGGAAGAACGTCTCTTAGGCATTCACATGGTAGGTAAAGACGCCGCAGAAATCATTCAAGGAATGGCGATCGTTCTGAATATGGGAGGTAAGAAGAAAGATCTTGATGCCACAATCGGCATACATCCCTCCGCAGCAGAGGAGTTTGTGACGATGCGGTGAGGGCGCTAAATTCAGAAGACAGAAGCAATACAGAGAACTATTGTTCCTGCCAAGTGGAACGCCAGGCTTGCTCAGCCTCAGCAACAATTTTTGCCTGCCGTTTTTTCTCTAGTTCGCTATGTAACTGATGCCATTTTGCGGATAACACGCGCAGCTCACCACGATAGGACATCACATCACGGCTAGTAAACTCTATTTCGGATGGACGCAGATGAACTTTTTTACTGGATTCAGAATCGATTGCCGTTAAAACTTTTGCTTTTAGCAGTAACTGATTGACTGAGTGGGAAACTTCCAATAAAGCCGTTGTCAAAGCATGATCGACTATTTCTTGGTCAGTCAGACTCGATGGATCGGACTGACTTAGGACTTGGTTCACATTTTCAACAGCAGATTTGGCAAGTATTTGCACATCTCGCTGTAACTTTTGGCGATCGCTCAGAGACAAGGACAAAAAAGCCTCTGGGCGATCGTGCGTACATAGCTGAAAAACCGCCAAGATCAATTGCTGCTGCACCGTTTGAGCTACAGCTTGAGTATAGTTAAGAAAAACTGATTCAAGCTTCGCCTTTAAGACCGCGATCGCTATCTCAATCTCCTCAATTTCTTGCTCAATCCGCCGCAGCATAGATTAATTTTTCTTTTAGAGTTTGCTTTTTAGGCTTTATGAATTTTCTTCCGTCTCTTTTTGTGAATCTTCACCCACAACAAATCTAACAAACCTTCTGACTTTGATGTTCTCATTGAGTCTCGCGGTCGTCTGTTTGACAAGTTCGTCAACGGTAATCGTCTGTTCCTTGATGAAAGGCTGATCTAATAAGCTCAATTCTTTCAACCGCTTATCAATTCTACCCTGAACGATCTTGTCGCGAATTGCGGCAGGCTTGCTGGCAAGGTCATCTTTCCCAGATTCGATCGCCCTTTCCTTCTCAACAAACTCGGCAGGCACATCCGCTGTACTCACATATTCAACATTGGGGCAAGCAGCAATTTGCTTAGCTACGTTATCGGCAAGTTCCTTTAGTTCTTCACGACGAGCCACAAAATCTGTTTCACAGTTAATTTCCACCAGCACACCGATGCGGCTACCAAAGTGAATATAGCTATGTACGATGCCCTCAGTGGCTGCACGGCTAGCTTTTTTGACTGCTGATGCTAATCCTTTTTGTCTAAGATACTCAGTCGCTTTGGTTGCATCACCATCTGATTCTTGCAAAGCTTTTTTACAATCTTTAATACCAGCCCCAGTTCTGGCGCGTAATTCTTGTACTTGTTGGGTCGTTATTTCTGCCATAGTAATTTTTTGCTTATCTTGATAGATTTAGTATACGAATTTGGATGAGTCGGCAAATCAGAGCGAATCAGCTAATTGCGTAGAATGTTTGCAGTAGTCCATTCTAACTTCATTTTGTAACTGTTTGTAACACAGTCTCTAGTTGGTTATCGGCGATTGGTTATGGGGAGTAGCTCTCAGCCTTCATCATTCAGTTTTTGCCGATATCGCATCGAGCATGACTTATAAGCTATTTTTCTCTGCCTAGAATCGTAGGCGTAATTCATGAATTTCCTCTATATAAGCGTCTAAAAACATAAGCGTCCAAAAACATGGAGCATATTTAATTTATGTTTAAAGTTAATCACCCTACTTCTTGGTTATTTACAGGGGCAACAACGATTAGCATCCTACTTTCAGCGACCTTACCCCTTGGTTCAGTACAAGCCCAAAGTAGTGGGGTGAAGCAAGCAGAGATTTTAAACGCCCACAATCTTTATCGCAGGGAGCTCAACTTGCCAGCATTGACTTGGTCAAACAATCTCGCTAAATCAGCGCAGCAATGGGCAGATCGGCTAGCCATAACAAATAGTTTTGAACATAGTGGGACGAACAATGGTGAAAATATCTGGAAAGGCAGTGCTAAAGGGTTTAGCCAAATCCAGATGGTAGAAAGTTGGGGCAGTGAGAAACAAAATTTTGTTCTTGGAATTTTCCCAAATATTTCAAGGACGGGTCAATGGTTTGACGTCGGTCATTACACTCAAATTATCTGGAGAAACACAACTGAAGTGGGATGTGGATTAGCCACTGATGGCATCAATGATATTTTTGTTTGCCAGTACCACCCACCTGGAAATTATCAAGGAGAAAAGGTTTATTAAACTTAGATCTATCGAGTACATCTGTCCCCGATCCTTCAAAAAGTAAATTAAATTTGCACATAGCTAGCTAAATTGGTTATTATAGATAGCTGTCATAAATTGAACACTGCACTTCCAAACATAAAATCCCAATGGCTAAAAAGAGCATGATTGAGCGCGAGAAAAAGCGCGAAAAGCTAGTAGAAAAGTATGCTGAAAAGCGTGATGCTATTAAAGATCAACTCGCTGACGCTTCTTTGACACAGCAACAAAGAGTCAACCTACACCGCCAACTGCAACAATTTCCTCGTAATGCATGCCCCACCAGATTGCGCAATCGCTGTTGGCTGACGGGTAGATCTCGCGGTTATTACAGTGACTTTGGTCTATCTCGCCACGTTTTCCGTGAAATGGCTCACGAAGGTTTGTTGCCAGGCGTAACCAAATCAAGCTGGTAGAAAAAATTTCATTTTCGAGATTTTTCTTTACTCGATGCAAAGAGGTAGTTGATTAATTACCTCTGTTTTTTTGTTTTTGCCTATTGGTCGCACTTCAACGTCGAACCCTCGGAACCCTCTCGTATCCTATAATAATTCTTCAAGCTTGCTTACAGTTGTTCCGCATATTTCAATATCCTCAAAACAAAGACTTCCATTAAAAAATCGATTTTGTCAAGCTTATAATTATTCTCGTATTCGTAATAGATTCTTAGGCTGCAACCTGTTCCTCCAATGTTTAAGGGATTAAATCTAGAAGTTTCGGAATTAACATTGAAGCTTGTCGAATAAGGTACAGGTTCTCATACGAAACTGAGAGGTGAGCAAAGTCAAACCCCTCAGTTTTAAAGATCTTGATGAAATAGCGATTGGTTTCGCTAGCGACAAACCGTAGTAGAACTATGGCTATATACCGAGTTTCCACCATCATTATTTTTATAGGTATAGCTATCATTACGACAGTTATTGGAATTGTTCGTACTATAAGTACGAGTTCCCCTAGAGAAATTAGATGGATTGTCGGTTGGTAATGGTGTTGACTGGAAGTCAATGGTAGAAGGATCGGTCTCTATATAGACATTGCCATCATCATCAACGATGGTGCGCGTGTTCCCAGTTTTAATATCGACTTGCTGCGAATTGGCGATCGCAGGGAACAACAAAAGAAAAGAGAGAACTGCGCATGAAAAGAAAAACTTCTTATGCTGCATAAATATAGCCTCTATGAAGAAAATTAATCATCCTTCTTGTGACCTCTATGACCGCGCTCGTGGTCGCGATCGCGATGTCCTTCTCTACTCACATTTACCTGTTGGGCATTCATGCGAATTTTATTGTGATTGCCCTGCACATTGGCTGATTGATTGAGCTCTTGGTAGGTATCAGTATTACCTCGATTACCTCGATTACCTGGCTTGTCTTTACGGTTATTTGATTGAGTTTGCACGTTAGTTTGGACAGCAGATTGGTTGATCGTGTTTCCGTTCCCAACGACATTAATCTCTTGATTGATGATCTGCGTGACAGTCTTGTCAGCATAGGCAGGTAGAGAAACAAAGCCCAATGAAGTTGCGATCGTGAGTAGCGATAGGAAATAAGTTTTCTTCATACGTATATACATCCTCAAACTAGATTTTTACACACCTAATAGATATTCCTCTGTGAAATATCCAAAGCCATCCATGTAACGAGAACATCATTCGATTAAATATCGGCATAGCAAAAAGGAGCCTATATCTGCTGAGTCAAAACTCAGCAAGCATGGGTTCAATCTCGATCGCTATGTTTTAAAATGCTCTGTTCGTTAACGGGCGAACTTGGACTAATAAGACAACAAATGACTTTATGTTGTTCCCGCATTTCAAAAAAGAATTTTTTAACCGAATCTCAGCAATATCTTGCTCAGACTTTAGCAACGAGAATATGGATCGCCTATAAAAAGATAGATAGGGGGATACAGCGATCGCCAACCACAATAATTTGACATATTTGTTTAATGCAATCTAGGCGATCGGATGGGTAAGCTATAGATCGAGTTTAAATTAGGGCTTATAGCAATTAACACTGTTATTGCTGGCGCTACACAAAACCCTGTGAACGATTACCAAAAATCGACCATCCTCCGCGCTGAAGGCGAACGACAACAGCGCACGATTCCTGCTACCATCGAAGGCGTCAAGTCTATTATTGGAGATATGTCCCACGAGCCATATTTCCCCGAAGATAAGTAGGTTATATAGAAAAAGGCTTCTGGCGTTATGAAACATCTGAAACCTTTTTCTTGTGGGTATTTAATTAAGTGCGGATGAAAAGACTCGAACTTTCACGTCAAAGACACTAGAACCTAAATCTAGCGCGTCTACCAATTCCGCCACATCCGCAAATTGATGCAGTATTAGTGCAACAGTTTTTGATTGTAGCAAATTAGTGCAATTGTAAACAATTTAATTTATCCCCAAAAATCTTCGCTATTTCACCTAATGCATCAGTTAAGATCTCGTAATTACCACTAGTTTTGTAACTTTTGACGCGCTCCATCACGATCGTAGGTTTCAAGTGCACATATCTAAAGCTCAAAAGATCGATCAACAGCAAAGCTATCCCTGTCCATGTCCGCGCAAACGCGGCAAACTACAACCGATTACGCTCACAGATGCATTGGGGTGCGATCGCTGCTCCTTAATCTTTGTGGTTGAAGATAATGGGTTTAGTCTGGTACAACTAGGCGGAATAGATCCCTATCGTCGTGCTTGGCAATGGCTGGGCTCTAAATGGCAGCCAAGTCGTAGTTCATCCACAAAGCATCCCCTAGACCCACCTGTGTCTATGATGCTTGCGTCTATGGGGTTATTAGTGATTTTGTTAGCGGTAAACACAGGTTCTCCGCCCAGCCTATTGGTCATCAGCATACTTGTTATCCTCCTAATTTTGATAACATGGTGGGTGCTAGTGTTGCGCCGTCGCGACTCCTAATTTTTTAGATACCTTAGTTTCTTAGAGATATGAGAGCTTGAGTATGCCACCAGAAGACCTGACAGGCTTTGTTTATCAATCCCATGCTGCCGCAACTCAACTAGCTCAGGTAAAGTCCAAAGATAGAAATCAGTTAATCCTAGATATTGCTAAAGCCGTCAAGTTAGAGAAAGATCGTATTCTTGAGGCAAACACACTCGATCTCGAAGCTAGTCGGGACATGGCGATTCCAGACTTGGTTTTGGAATGGCTGAAACTCACGCCCGAACGCTTACAACATACGATCGAATGCCTCACCCATCTGGCGGCAATGGTCGATCCCCTTGCCATTCACATGAACTATGAAGGCTATCGACGCGTTCCAATCGGAACTGTTGCCTTTGTGTATGAGGGATTTCCCCAGTTAGGGCTGATCGCCGCTTGCATGTGCTTTAAAGTTGGAAATAGCATTATTCTCAAGGGAGGTATTGAAGGCAGTCACTCCCACACCGCGATCGCGCAGTTGGTGAAAACGGTACTCCGCGATCGCGGCTTGTCAGAATCAAGTTTGACCCATGTACCTCAAGGTAGCTCGATCAAGGATTTAGTTACCCAAGAAAAATACCTACGCCTCGTGATCCCCTATGGTCGCCCTAGCTTTGTGCAGCAGGTCTCTAAACAATCGACCATTGCCCTACTCCCAACCGTCATGGGCAACTGCTACATGTACATTTCGCCATCGGGCGATCTCAACTTGGCCCAAGAGATTATTCTCAACAGCCGCAAAGGTGAGCCCGACCCTGTCAACGCGATCGAAAAAATCATCGTCCATCGTTCGTGGCTCGACAAAGGCTTAGCCGAATGGATCGACAAGTTACAGAAGCAAGGCTTGGTCGTGCGCGGATGCGATACTACGGCAGTTTATTACTACCGCTATACCGAACTGCTGAACGAACAGTACAATGAAGCCGATCGCATCAAGTTACCCCCAAATCATGGTGAAATTCCCTCTGAAGGCCAATGGGGACTAGCTTACTTAGATAACACGATCGCCATTAAAGTGGTGGACTCGATCGATGAAGCGATCGCTTGGATCAATCAATATAGCAGCGGTCACGCCGATGTGATTTTGACCGACTCTTTACCCGAACGCCATAAATTTTCCAGTTTGGTAAATAGCAGTACGCTCTACATCAATGCCCATAATCGCTTTTATCGGTTTGGCACCATTGGCGAAAGCGGTATGTTGCGCATTGCCCTGGGGATGTCGAGTCTAAAGTCTAGGGGTGCTTCACGTTACCCAGGCATGATCGATTTATATGCGCTAACGACCACAAAGCATATTATTACGGGCAACTAGGCTGCAGTTCAGTTTGACTCCGTTCGCTGACCTAAGATTTGCCAACTTTGGCTGAGCGGAGTCGAAGTCATGATTCGTATCGCTGCAATAATTGTTCCAGCTTTGATACAGGCGATCTCGGCGGAAATCGAGGTAGCTGTTGTTCTTGGGGTGGATCTAGTTTCTCATTCCACAGACAAAGCACGGGCACTTCGTATTCGTATTTGTCAAACCAGTTGAGGTTGCTGGTAATTTCTCTAACTTCTAAGTCAAACTGTACGCGATTTAGCTTGAGGACTTCTTGCAACTTTTCCAGCAAACTCTGGCATAGGCAACAGTCGGGCTTACTGTACAAGATTAACTTCATAACTGGGTTTACACTGCCGTTAATTTTTCTAATTCCTAAATTATAGAAGTCACCGAGTTATATGCGTTGACTTCAGTGCGATCGTGATTTTTTGGGAATGCTGAAATCTTTACGCCATAAGTGTTTTAATCTACTAAAAATTAACAGGGCATTCCTATTTGCTATAAGCCTTTTATCGTAAGGGGCTTGCCAAGGGAACAGTTTGCGTGAAAACTACTTCTTAAAGAAAAATTCAGAATAAGTAGGTCATTTTCTTTGATTTAGTGTAAAATCTCGCACGTTCCTTTCATCGCTTCGGGGAATCAAGAGTTAATCCCTCTAGCTCCTGTTTTTTGTTGCTCACTCACACCATAAATGCTGATGTTTAATTCCAAAGAATCTAACGCTGGAAACAGATTGGGCTATTTATTTGCTGGCTGTGTCGGTACAGTCCTTTGTATGGCTCCACAATCTGCACAGGCAAATCGTTTGGAGACATTTGTGTATGATTCGACCCAAAATCGCATTGAGTTTTCCTTAGAAAATGACATTGAGCCTAAAGGGGTAGTCATTGCCAATCCGACGCGGGTTGTGATCGATTTACCTGGTATTACCTACAAAGGACCCACAGTTAGGCGTAGAGTGGGAAATGGGGTGCAGTCTGTCAGAGTTGGTCAGGTGGATGCTGGAACAGCACGACTCGTGGTTGAATTTGCCCCAGATGTCAACTTTGACCCCAAACAACTCAAGCTCAAATCAAAAACCCCTGGTCGCTGGACGATGCAGTTACCTGATTCTGTGGCGTCCGCCGACCTAAATGGTGGTACGAAACAATTTACTTGGCCTGTAACTGGCGCAATTACCGCAGGGTTTGGCTGGCGCGTTCATCCGATTGATGGGGTGCGACGTTTGCATAAAGGCATTGATATTGCTGCTCCGATGGGGGCTCCTATGTTTGCCGCAGGGGATGGCATTGTCAGTGATGCGGGTTGGGATGCTGGTGGTTATGGCAATTTCGTCGAAATTAAACATGTGGATGGCAGCAAGACTTTTTATGCCCATGCCAATCGCCTTTTAGTGGGAAAAGGACAACAGGTTGCAAAGGGACAGGCGATCGCTGAGGTAGGCAGCACAGGTAGGAGTACGGGCCCTCATCTGCATTTTGAAGTTTTACCTGATGGTAAAACCGTTGTCGATCCGATTGATTTCCTCCCGATTCGCAAAATTGTTTTAGACCTTGCCTCTAACTTCAAAGATTAGGGGTAACGACGATCTCGGCGTTCTGTTAAGCACGCCAGAGTGTATTTCTCATTTTTGTTAAAATACTAGATAACCAAGCTTTGAGCAGGACTGTCATGCAAGCAAGAGTCATTGGTGCAGAAATAGAGGAAGAACTCGAACCGCAAATCCATCTCTGGTCGATCGCTGCCTATCACCAGATGATTGAGGCTGGAGTTTTGGACAAGGACGATCGCGTAGAACTCTTGGAAGGCAAAATTGTTTGTATGAGTCCGCAAAGACCGTTTCATGCTTCTAGCGTGCAGCGTAGTAGTAAGTTGCTGTTTAGATTGCTAGGCGATCGCGCTGAAATTCGCGTTCAGTTGCCTGTCACACTAGGGAATGATTCCGAGCCAGAGCCAGACATTGCAGTCGTGCGTCTTGATGCGAACGAATATTCTTTGAGACATCCTGAAGCTGCCGATATTTACCTGCTGATAGAAGTGGCAGATTCCACTATCTCTAAAGATCGCAAGCAAAAAGCAGGTATTTATGCCAAAAACCAAGTTTTAGAATATTGGATTCTCGATCTAAAAAGCCAACAAGTTTACATCTTCCGTCAGCCAGAGAATGGAATCTATCGCGAAGAATTTGTTCTGACCAGAAGTGACAGCATCGCAATGCAAGCTTTTCCTGATGTAGCGATCGCTTTAGATGCAATGTTTCCTATTGCACCGAATTAACGACGAGCGTCATCGGCGGCAATGACACTCAAACGAAGCCAAGGGTCACCAATCCGCGATGTATGCGATGGTTAGCAGGCTTTACGTCATCTCTTTCACCATTAAGATAGCATCACCTGAATGGTGAATTAGTGAACGATCGCCCTCTCCTTCATCGTAAGCAAACTGGTCATCCATCTGACTGAAGGCTTGGATCGTGATTCCCATGATTTCAATGATGCAGAGGGGGTGATGGTTGCCATCCAATACAATGGTTTTTAATCCCATTTTGGGGAGGACACTCCCCTCTGCTTCCCATTCCCATAGAGATGAACAAGTGGCAGTTTTAATTCCTGCCAGAACCAACTGAGCCAGAGCATCCGCTAACTGAGGACGATCGCCAAACTGGTTTACCAAATAGGCTGCGGCTTCATCCGATCGCGTTGCCAAATAGACTTGCCAGTAAGCTTCTACGGCTTGCTTGTTCATCGCTCAAAGAATCACCGTTCTACTTGCAATTCAGATTTGATACTAACAGGCTGTGCCAAGTTCCAGACGTTGGGCGATGCCTTGAGGGCAGCCTCATATACTTGTTGAAATTGTTCGGCTGTGGCGTTCCCCTTCACGGTTAAGATCCAGTGCAGATCTTGATAGCCGGAGGGAACTGTTGTATCAAGTTGAAAGAAGCCACGCAAATCCAGCTTACCGTTGCTGGTAATTTCTACCTTTTCTAAGGCGATGCCTTGCATGGAACATAAAGCGACAAAAGTTGCCAAAAGGCAGGCGTTCAATGCGGAGAGCAGCACTTCTTGCGGGTTAGGCCCCATATTCGTGCCCCCCAATTCCTCAGGCTCGTCGATGGTTAAGGTGAAGTCACGGGTATAGGACTGTCCAGCCCACTCAAAGGATTTGATGTGGGTTTCGGAGCGAGTCCCATCTACCCAAGCTGTAGTTGCCTGGAATGCCAGTTGCCCTTGAGTGGCATCCTGTGAGACCGCTTCGACTAACTCCCGCAATTCGCTGGGAGCAACACCGTTGATGGTTTGTAATTGTTGCGTAGTCATAATTAAACTCCTTGATTGAGTTGATAAAAAGACAATTGAATCGACTGCATCGCATGGGTTACATGGATGCAGTTGGTCGTTTTTTCCGTTAGCTGTAGCGTTAGGAAAACTTGTTAGCGATGCAAGCTAGCACTCAGGCTAGCGCCAACGCTGCAATGCGGGCAGTCCCAGTGGTGCTCAATGCCTGTACGCTTTGCACAAAGTTGGGGTGAGTCATGCCAGCATCGAGAAATGTTTGCTGATACGATAACTCCTGAACTTGCTGGATTTCATCGCGTTCTGTTGTGGTCAAGGATCGCCCAATCGCCTGTTCTAAAGCAGCAAGATCGAGTTGCGCTTGGGCTTTCAAGCCATCATTGAGGTATTGAATGATAGCGATATAGTCATCGATCGCTGCCTCGATTGCCGCAGTATTCAGCGTTTGCGCCAGATCCTGCACCATCAAAGTATCTAGACGGGCGTGCTGGGCTTCTTCTTGCCAGTGATGCTTGAGCAAACTGCAAAACCGTGGATCGAGTGGTTCGCCCTGGTGATGGCGAACGCTATCGAGAAAATGACGTTGCGTCATCCACTCAATGTGCAGCGTGACCAATGCCACGCCCAGGGGGGGGTGCTGGAGGACAAAATCGGCGATCGCGCTAGGTGACCCAATCACCTCACACCGAAACCCAAACCCGGTGGTAAAGGCAGCGGTAAACTGGCGAAACAGGTGAATGTGCTTGCTCTCTTCTTGCGCGAAACAGAGGTAAGCCTGCGTTGCCTCAATATTCGCACAGCCAAGGGATTGGACATGATTTATCACTAGGGGCAGAATGAATTCCTCCACCAGACCAAATAAATGGAGGTAACTGTTTGAGCGAATGTGATTGAGGGTGAGTTGTTCTTTTGGGGTGAGGCAGGAAATTGCTTGGGTGTGGGCGATCGCCTCTGGCAAAAAGGGCTTGCTGAAATCTAATGGTTTATCATCTCCGATCAAATCCTGCACCTGCCAGGTTACCTTGGCCGCATCCTTCAGAATGGATGCGTAGCTATATTGGGGAATTGGAATTGGACCTGGACTTGGGTTTGTAATTGTAATTGTGCTTGAAGCCATAGAGCCTCCTTTTGTAGTACTGATGGGGTGATGTGGGTTGGGCGGAGAGCATTCAACTTACTGCCGCTACATGAAATCGGCTGCTGCTGGAAAGGTGTGCCCAAGCGACGGGCAAGCAGGCATTGCAGATTGCTGCGATATGGCGATCGTCGGTGCCGCAGCAGCCACCCAGCACGTTGATCTGGGGAAACTTGTCTAGCAACTTGTGGTACTGATTGCCGAGTTCAGCGGGATTGCCATCATCCAATGTTTCCGATTCATTCAATTCCGCGTGGCTTTTGGTAGAGGCATTGGCGCGGATGCCTCGAATTCGCTCTAGCCAAGATTCACCCCCTACCAATGTGCCTGCAAAGTGTGTGGGGTGGGCGCAGTTAAGCATGTAGTAGGCAGGATATTGCTGGGTGGCGGCATCGACTTGGGCGATCGCCTCCCGCAAGGTTTGTCCCGTAGGCAACTTGCCATCCGTTTCCACCGTGAAGGAAATCACCACGGGCATTCTCATAGTTTGGGCGGCACGGGTGATGCCGATCGCTTCTTCCACATAGTTCATCGTAATGGCTGTCACCAGGTCAGCATCAGCATCCCGGAAGGTTTCAATTTGAGGTTGGTGATAGCGTTGTGCCTCATCCTCTGTCATGGCATCGGTGGGAATGTAGCCATCCCCACGGGGACCCACGCAGCCACTAATCACCATCCGAGATGCTTCAGTTTCAGCTTCCCGACGAATGTCATGCAAGAGGGCGATCGCTTGGCGATTTATTGCCGCTAATGCTGCACTCGAATAGCCCAGCTTTTTACCCCAATCAGGATTTGCCCGCCAGGTTGCGCTTTCTAGAATGAATCCAACTTGATTTTCAGTGGCGATTCTGACATAGGTGCGGAAGTATTGTTGAATGGCTCGATAACCAGCGTCATGCTTCAACAAATCAAAGGCGGCAAAATCTGGTAAATCCAGTCCTTCTCGAAAAATGAGCGTGGTTTCCAAGCCACCATCGGTGAGGAATAAGTCATTCGATAATTGGGGCAAATTGTTTCTGTAGCGTGCCATAGGGTTTCTCCTGTGATTGAGTTTACTGAGCAATTCCGTTTACAAATTACAAATTCCACTTCTAACGTTTCTCCAATGGCTAACGGTTGCCATTACGGTTGCCATAGTTGTGAGCTTTTCTGAAGCCGCGATCGCACCCGTGGCAAATCCCGAACGGTCAGGATCCCCTCTGATCGTTATTGGGGAAGACGCAGCATGGGAAAAATTTGCGGCGATGCCCCAGCCTGAATAGTGCCGAGTACCTGAAACCCATGCCGTTCATAAAAAAGAATATTGGCTGGTTTAGAGGCTTCGAGGTAGGCAGGGAGGCGATCGCGATCGCACAGCATCAGCACATGCCCCATCAAGGCTGAACCATAGCCCTTACCTTGTTGCGTCGGTTCTATGCCAATCATTGGCAAGTACCAATGGGGCGACTGGGGATGGTAGTGCTCCATCTGTTCCAAGACGGCAAAGACATCCGCTTGCTCCGACTCGAACAGGCTTTGCTGCAAGAGTTCAATCAGGGGTTCCACATTCGGCTCCACGCTCGGCGGAAACCATAGGGCGGCACCAGCATACCCGTCAATACAGTAGGCGGTTGACTGAGCAAAGGCTTTGCCGCCAAATGCCTGCACAAAGTGCGGAAAATGGGTGAGATATTGATAGGGATCGGGATACATCCACCGCGCTGCTGGATCGTTGCTAAACGCCAACACCATTCCGGCAATGATGTATTTTTGTTCGGCGATCGCGGCTGTTCTGATTTGGGCTATCGGGTGTCCAGTCCCAGGATTGAACTCTTGTTGCGGTGTGCTGGCAACGTTGTTTGCCAAGACGATCGTGTGTTGAGAGATGGTCATAGGTTCCTCCGATGCTGCATCTTTTCTATGCATCTGAACCTACGATAACGAGCACAGCGATCCGCAACCGTTCCAAAAACGATCCAGCAACGTGACTATAGCCAGCCGAAAGAAAGTATGCGTGTTGTCAGGCTGGTAGATGCTCCTATGGCTTGATGAGTAGGGCTGACCAGACTCGATCGCAGGGAACGCCAGCCTTACGATGGGCTTCGCGGATCGCCTCAGCATCGGGCGCATTGAGTTCGCAAACAACGCGGGTACGATCGCGCGATACATAGGATTGTACCCATTCAACACCGCGTTCGGCGTAGCATGGGAGAACATGTCGATTGGCTTCGTCCCACTGTTCCTGGGTTAAACCTTCCGAAAAGGTAACCTCAAATATTTTCAGGCTAGTGTCGTCGTGCAGCGGTGGATCGCTCTCTGGAAGCATCAATTCTCCAGACCAGATATGACTGAAGAAACCGCCCCCTTTGCGATAGGATTCTCGTACCGATTCCGCATCGGGAGCTTCAAAAGTGCAGATCATCCGATGGCGATCGCTCGACAATAGCGAATACCGCCAAGTTGCATTCCGTTCTGCCAAACACTTCAACACAAGACTGTGCGGATCGGTCAACTCTTCGAGGATCAGTGGCGAGTCCGAAAGGGTTTCAACAATTACAAGAGACATAAGCACCTCAATTTGATGTTTAAGGTTGTTTGGGTGACTTACACTGAGACGCGACACCCGCCTGCATTTGCTGGATCGCTCGCTTGACAGCGGACTGAGCTAGGATGCTCAGATCGTCGTGTTTTATGGTCTGTTGAAGCAGTTCAAGTCGATCGGTCGCTTGTTGCTGTTCTCCCAATGTTAACAATCCCTGAATCAGAACCGCCCAACTCAGCGCAATTTCACTGGGATGATTGACGATCTGAGCATTTTTAAGCGCTACTTCAGCACGATTTACGGCTAACGTTGGGCGATCGCGCTCTAAATCGACTGCTGCAGCCCCGGTCAGCACATAAGCGAGCATTCGTTTCGCATCGACCTGTTGGAGCGTGGCAATCGTCTCAGTTAATGCTATCTCGGCATTGGGTTGCCCCAGCCGATATCGAGCGAGTGCCGCTAGGGCAGATGCCACCGCCGCTTCACTCCCCTCCCCTTGAATTTTGGCGGCGATCGACGATATTTCATCACAGTAAGACAAGGCTGCGACCAGATCCCCCGTCTCCAATTCAATTTTGGCTAAGTATCTGAGAACGTTACACTCGCGCCAGTGATCTTGTTGGGCTTGGGTGAGTCGCAAGGCTTGTTTTAGTTGCGATCGCGCCTCCTCATAGCGACCATGATGACGATGAACACACCCCAAACCAGCGAAAATATCACAAAGCTCCAGTCCTACCCGACTGGCAAGCGACTGTGCCTCTAACAGTAACGCCTCCGCCCGAATCAGGTTTCTGCCAATTTCTGCTAGACAAGAACCGCTATACGCTAACACTCGCGCGGTCACGGATGGACTGGTCATCTGGCTGGCTTCTAGAGCACGCAGCGTCTGCTGATGAACCCCAGCAAAATCGCTGCGATCGAATTGCAAAATTATCAGGGCTTCAATGGCGATCACTTCTGCCTCGTTTATTCCCAGCGACTTGGATTCACGAATCAATTGCTGTCCTTCGTGCTCTATTTGAGTGGCGCGATCGCCTGTCACCCCCGCCAGTGCCTGCACCCGAAGCAAGCTGGCATGGAAGAGAATGCGGTTGGGCGGATCGAGAAACTGACATTGCTGGATGCCTTGCTGAGCTAGCTCTAAGGCTTCGGCATAGGCAAATAATTTCAGGCAGCGCTGAGCAGCAGATAAAGCAGCAGATGTGGCTAACGCGCGATCGCCCCCCCGTGCAGCATGATAGGCAATATCGCTGGCTAAAGCTTGGTCTGGGGTCGCCTGTTCGTGCAGTTTGCTGGCAATCTGGCGATGGAGCAACTGTCGACGGGGTTCGGAAATCTGCTGGTAGACGACCTGCCGCACGATGTCGTGGGCAAAGTCATACCCTATTTCATCATCTAGAGCGGTGCTAGAACGAATGATTGCCTGTCGCTCAAGTTGGGCGATCGCCGTTATCAACTGGGTCACAGGATAGTCTGCTACTTTGGCAACTGTTGAGGCTTTGAAGCTTCGCCCCAACGCGGCGGCCCAGGCTAGAACCTCACGAGTTGCATCGTCCAATTGGTGCAGGCGATCGCCAATCAGCGCTTCGACCGTATTGGCATGGCTGGGTTGATGCTGCCCACGCGATCGGGCAATTTCTAGGGCAAAAAGAGGATTGCCACCACTGTCAATAAAGACCTGATTCACGACGGCTAAGGATAACTCTGACGGTGCGATCGCGTGGGTGCTGCGAATTAAATCTGCCGTTTGTTCGCGATCGAGCGCTGGCAATTCTAGAGTCTGCAACCGCTGCTCTCGTCTGAGGGCGTGCACCACCCGCGAAATTGCCGCATTCTCCGTTAGTTCTTGGGCACGAGCCGCCAGCGCAAACAAAACGGGTAAAGGACGTAGCAAGCGCATCGCATAGTGCAGCATGGCAGACGAGGCTTCATCGATCCATTGGATATCATCGAGTAGGATCAGCAACGGCGCTTGATTAGCCCATTGCATCAGCAGTTGCACCACACCATCAAATAAATGACTCAGATCGGGTGGTGGTGGGGACAGTTGCCCCAATTCGGGCAGCAAGAATCCTAAGGCTGAAGGGAAATTGACGGTTGAAGCGATGTCCTTTAGCCCCTGCGGGACGGCTGTGCCAACAACCAACGCACCAGGAAGCTGTGCTTTGACCATCGCAGCCGACCGCAACGCATCAGTCCAAATACCATAGGGACGCATCATTTCAGATGCAAAGCCCCTTCCCCATAGTATTTGGGTGCGATTGGACTGGGCAAATGCTTGTAATTCTTCTAGTAAACGGGTTTTGCCAATTCCAGGTTCTCCCACCAGCAACAGCACCGTGAATTCAGCATCTATTGCCGCATTCCCCATAGTCGCTCGGTGCTCCTGACGCAGCACCGCATTTGCCCACCGTTGAATGGATGCCCACGCTTGCTCGCGTCCCACTAAGGGGGATTGTGCTAAATGGGCTGGTGAGGGCGGCGGCGATAAACGTGACCAAAAGGACGATCTGTGATTGGCATCGCGGCGCGAACGCTCATCGGTCACATCGTCTTCTTGCAACAATTGTTCATACAGTTTGCGAGTGCTGGTACTGGGATCGATGCCCAATTCTTCCCGTAACATCGTCATGCACTGATGGTAAACCTGCAATGCCTTGGCGCGATCGCCATTTAACCCATGTAATCGCATTAATGTGACATAAGCGGCTTCATTCAGATCGTTCACTCGCAACAGATGCTGGGCATAGGTCAAGGCAGTTTGGTAATCTTGCTGTTCTTTTAACAGGGCAATCAGTCGTTCTAATGCTCGAATGTGAATCTGGTGCAGCCGTTCCCGTTCGGCAACCACCCACTCATCGTCTAGATCGGGTAATAAGTCACCGCGATATAACTCCAGTGCTTGGGTTAACTGAGTTTGGATGGCATTTTTATCCGTGGCTGGGTCTGCTACTTTCACACCAGCTTCAAACTTAGCCACATCCAACGTAAAGTTTCCATTGGGTAACCATTGCAGCGTTTTGGTGTCTACCCGCAGAAATTCATCTGGGTTGGGCAAGGCATGGCGCAGCCGACTTAACTCTTTACGCAGGTTAGCCCGCGCCTGCTCATCAGTCGATTCTGACCAGAGGTGAAAGGCAATCCGCTGACGAGGTTGGGGAGTGTGGCGATGCAACACCAAGTATGACAACAGAGCTTGCGATCGCGGTAGGAGCACTGGCGGTGGTTGCCCACTGGCGATTTCTGCCACCGGGCAATCTCCATAGGTCAGGGAAAATCCCCCTAGTAGCGTGATGCTCAAAGTTGGAGACATAACACTTTGCGATCGCAATACAGCGAACTGACTCTTCTCAGGTGTGTTTAGATCCTCATTTTAATCCCTCATCGTGAGATAAGTAATGATGATTCCAGCTTCATTGTGTCCGCACTGCGGTCGTAATTTGTGAATCGGGATAGGTTTCGTAAAACTGACGCATTCTTTCGAGGTCACGCTTTTCAAATCCTTTGAGACCAGGTTCCTGAGTTTGGATAAAGGCTGCAAGTTGTTGGAACTCAACAACGAAGCGAATCATTTCTACTTGCCTAATCTCAGATAGAAACCTTAGTACAGGACAAAACCTTGCAATAAAGACAGAAGAGGGGTTTCATAGGAAATAACAACAGAACCAAGAAACCCCATGGAACCAATTATCCTACTAAGAGAAGCATTACGTCCATACCTGGGATGGCATGGTGCAAGACTAGCATTTGTAGCAACCTTTTTGATTGCATTATTTCGGGTGAAAACGGTCAATATCTAGATTTCAGAGTTTACACAGTTTACTTGACACTCTCGCTAAACACCCTTCTCCACCCGATTGGGCTGTGTTTCTACTACAACTTTTCAAGTCTAAAGATCACTATAGGACTCCCATTCACAACTTTTTCTTCTATCTTCTTCATTCCCAGTCTTTCCACTACTTTTTGCGACTCAATGTTTGGTCGATCGCAGCTTGCTACAAGATACTCATAACCAAGTTCATCAAAGCAATACTCTATTATTTTGTTTGCAGCTTCAGTAGCGTAGCCTTTTTTGAGCGCTTTAGGGAGCAAGGCATAGATTAACTGGGGCTGTTCTTCATCAAAGAAATACCACAAGCCAGCAAATCCAAGAACTTCACTTTCATTATTTATCTTGATAAACCAAAGACCAAATTTTTCTTCCTCAAAATGCTTTATGCTCTGTTTGAGCATTTCTTCAACCTGTTGCAAAGAAAAGACTTGATCGTCACACAGGTACTTCCTGACGTAGGAATCAGTAAAAATCATATGGAGGGTGCTAAGCTCACTCTCCAAAATCGGTCTCAAAACCAACTGCTGCGTTTTAAGTATCATATGTAAGCTGCACTACCTATATCAATATCTTCTTTTTCAGACAATCGGTTACAGATGACTTTAAATAGCAACTTAATCTCTGACCCCAACAGATAGCTTTACTGTACCGCCCCCACCACAATAATTAAGCGGCTCAACTTTATATTGTACGAAAGCTTTCCGTATATCTACTCTTTACAGGCTGACTATGCAGAAAGTTTTGGAATAACACAACTATTTGGCATAATATCCCGAATTTTTCTGTATAACCAACCTAATATGGGGTGTTATGCAGAAAGAACTTGAATTAGGAAGGCGATCGCAAGTGAATTTAAAATAGAATCATCGTTCTGCTTGTGACTGTAGATATTGGCGATACCATGCGATCGTATGACGAATTGCCTCGCGATGAGGTGTGGCAAGATCGCCAAAAGCCTTGACAAATTTAGAGCTGTCAACAACAAATGGATGCTCAAATTGATACATCATCTCAACCGATTCTGCGGCTTCGGGAATGAAGAATCCACCGATTTGCATCATTAATTTGCCCATGCCATTCATTTTGGCTGGTAGTTCCAACTCTTCAAAGAGTAGATTGAGCATTTCCCTTGTTGAGATGGTTTTGGCATTGGGAACGTGCCAGACTTGCCCGATCGCTTCTTCTCGCTCTCCTAAAACAATCATCGCCTTAGCAAAATCGCCAATGTACGTGTAGGTATGAGGGAGATCCAAATTTCCAATCGCTTCCGCCGTCTTGCCTTGAATCGCTGGAATAAATACACGTTCGCCAAATACTGAGTTGAGAACGCCTTCGCCATAGAAATCGGAAGCTCTGGCGATCGCCACCTTCGCTTTGCCTGCGCGACTTGCTGCCATCAAAGTCTCGGCAAGTTGAGCGCGCATCTTGCCCTTATGGGTGGTTGCGGCATAGGGTAAATCTTCACGCATAGGTTCCTTGACTTTGCCATAGCCATAAAGACTATCGCCATAGATTAACTTCGCACCACTCGCGATCGCACCTGCGAGAATACCTTGCTGCAATGGGGGAAATTCTTTAGCCCAAGCTTTAAAGTTGTACTTTGGTCCAGCACAGTGATAGATCGCCTGTGCGCTTTGGCAAACTGCCTGTGTAAAGCGCGGATCGGTAGCATCACCCTTCACAAATTCCACCCCTTTAGGCAGCACGCTAGCACTGCGGCTAACCATTTGCACCTGTTTGCCTCGTATCAACAGTTGATGGGCGATCGCCATGCCCAAAGCACCTGTACCAAATACAACGTGAAGTTCTTTCTGAGCGGCGTTCATCGTTTTGCCTCCTATAAGTGAGTGGGTGTTTGTGTATATTCAACTTAGTTAGTATGCACTTATTTGAATATATTGGATAATGTATACTCAATTAAGTGCATATGTTAACCCTAGTTTTAGCAAATTCCAAAAATATGTCCCTCGCTTACGCCCTCTTGGTTGCATTGATCCACAAACCCAAAAGTGGTTATGACCTCGCCAAGCAATTTGATGGCTCCGTTGGATTTTTTTGGCAAGCTACGCACCAACAGATCTATCGAGAGTTAACAAAACTAGAGCAGCATAACTTGATCGCCGCCGAAGCGATCGCCCAGGAGGGACGACCAGATAAAAAGATATTCTCAGTCACTAATTTGGGGCAATCTCATCTAAAAACATGGCTGTTGCAATCCAGCGATATTGCGCCAAGTAAAGACGAATTTTTAGTCAAAATTTATGCGGGGTATCTCATTCCTGAGGAAGCGATCGTCCAGAAAATCAAAGACCATCATCAGTTACATCAGCAGCAACTTGAAATTTATCAAGCGATCGAACGCAGCTTTTTTGGATCGCCCCAAGACTGTGAGATCGGGGCGCGCTTTGCCTACCTGACGTTACGTCGAGGCATTAGCTTCGAGCAAGGATGGATTGACTGGTGCAATGAAGCACTCGACCTTCTAAAAAGCTGGCAATAGTATCTTTTTGAAGGCAAAGTTTTATACCGTTCGTTCGGTATAATATTCATGGATGAATGTATCTTCGCGCTTATGTCTAAACAAACCCATGTTCCTTCTTTACTCAAACTGTTTCGCCAATTTGGCTATGAAGGTGTAACCCTCTCAAAAATTTCCCATGAAACTGGTTTGGGGAAAGCGAGCCTCTATCATCATTTCCCAGGGGGCAAGGCAGAGATGGCGGAGGCGGCGCTCTCTCAAGTCAATCAATGGTTGGAAACCAGTATTTTAGGAATTTTGGAACGGCAAGAAAAGCCGATCGCGAAGTTTCAGGCTATGTGTGAGGAGACAAATCGATTTTTTAATCAGGGGCAAAATTCCTGTCTTTGGGCAGTGCTGGTAATGGAACAATCTAGTGACGATTTGTTTCACACCAAAATTAGCTGGGCATTTTCGCAATGGATTGAAGCGATCGCCAAGGTTCTAATCGCAGCAGGACTGGATGCAACTCAGGCAAAACAACGCGGCGAAGATGCCATGATCGCGATTCAGGGTGCATTGATTTTGTCCCACGGGTTGCGCGATTTTGCACCGTTCCAACGGGCGATCGCACAATTACCGCAACAACTCTGTCAGGATATAGAAAGCTAATGGTTAGGCGATCGTGCCACAGTGACCCGCAACAATATGCCAAGTTCCCTAGAATCATTTACCATGGCTTTTTTTGTTGCAAAAATCCTAATAGGTTTTGCAAGTACGAAGTACTAATTTCAGTTTGCACTGACGAGCTAGTCACCTGCCCGTTTGTGTCATCATCCATTTCAATCACGTCATCAGAATTAGTCGCTACGTTCGCATCAATATCAGGGACTTCTTCGACTAAACACACCACAATCAAGCGAAATGCGATTTGCTGGATTTTTTGGATAGGAATATCAAATTTCTCTGACATCCTTGTTAACTTAACAGAACCATTGGCAAGTTCCAATACCTGAGTCTCACTTGCATCCAAACGCAAATGTGGATGACCTGGAATAATCCTAAATAATGTTGAGTTAGGTTCGGGAAGCTTGCTTTCTAAAACCTTCCAGTCTTTAAGACTGCGCAATCCCATCAGTGTAGTCTCGGTTGCAGGCAGACTTAATCCTGTCATTTCTGCTTTAGGTAAGTCTATCTTTCCATCAAATCGGAATATTCCTGTTTCTACTTGAAAGAGGGCGCAAACTTCTCGGATAACCTGTATGCCAAATAATAATTTGAGTTGATCGGGTTGCAATATTCCCAATGCTTTTAGATTTAGTCCTAGAGGTGCATTTTCTCGGATTAATCGTTCAAATTCTGGACGAATTGCATCGGTAACCCATCCTCTTTGTTCGATCAAGCGTGCCAATCCTCGATTGTCCAATTGATTGCCCGCAGCTACAACCCGTCCATTGTGAAACCAAATATGTCGTGCAAATGCCTTTCCTGTTTGCAAGTCTTGCATATCTCTGATGCTCAACAATCCAGTTTTTTGCCCCTGATCCAAAAACTGGAATATCTCTGGAAGAGAAAATTCGGATAAAGAACCTTTAATTGCCATAACTGTGAACCAGAGGGTAAACGACCTAATTTATGATTTTGGAAATAGCTACAATTTTTTTATAATGTTAACCTAGGAAATTAAGCTACAGAAGTACTTTGAATGTAATATTGCACGAGAGCGACGATCGCTTGAATCACGCTATCTTGCTCGTTAGCATTCAAAACAACCACTGGTGGTTGGCTTTTTTCGTCCACAAGCCCCAGAGCCAACTTAATATTCTCGCTTGACCATGCGCCCTCACAATCCATGTGGGTAATGCCAATAATGTAAGGAATTTGAACGCGGCGATTCATATAGCTGAGAATGCGCCTTGCATAACGGAACTCATGCGGTCGATGGGCTGCCACCAATAAAATAAAAGCATGGGCTCTACGGATCAGAATATCCCACATAAAGTCAAAGCGTTGTTGCCCTGGTGTTCCATAAATATGTAGAGCCATATTCGGACCAAATGTTAATCGTCCAAAGTCCATTGCCACAGTAGTTTTATGTTTTATTTCTGCTGTTTCGTCCGTTGCGCGGCGATCGGTATCGACCACATCAATTTCACTTACAGTCCGAATAAAAGTTGACTTCCCTGCTCCAACTGTCCCAGCCACAACCAACCGCATGATTTCCATAAATTTCTTCTATCTCTTCCCTTCATCATTAAACCCGATGTGTGGGCAAAGCTCTCATAATTGCCCAAAAGTCTCAGGAAAAATGATAGAAAGATTTTCCTTACCCCAAACTTCAATATAGGGGTTCTTAGTCGTATAGAGGAGTTTTTCGATCGAATCCGAAAAACCCGCTCTATACGTCAAAATTTCTAGGAGAGAGCTGACTTGATCTCACTCGCGACCCGTTTGATCTCTAACATCAGTACGCCTTGTTTTGCAGCTTTGCTTGCTAGAACTAGCAAGACAGCTTCTTCTCCGCAGCTAGTCAAGATGCCATAGCCTTTGTCACCTTCCACATATAGGCGATCGATCGCTCCTCTAGATAGCTCGCTACCGATACGCTCGCCGAGGGAAAGCATCGCGGCTGACATTGCCGAAACCCTTTCTTCATCCATTCCACTTGGCAATGTCGATGCTAGAGGTAGACCATCTGGCGATACGAGTGCTGCCCCCTGCACGTCACTAGTACCAGTCACCAAATTTTGCAAAATACCTTCCAGCTTCGCAACATTAATACCCATATTTTCCTCCTTAAATTTTGAATTGTCTTTTGTTTGAATGGGTCTTGAAACATAAAGCCAGAAACCTTAGTCTTATTTTCAATAAGACTCACAGCGATTCTAAATCGCGAATCCCCAAAACCTTGAACGAAGGATGAAACTAACCAATTACTTCATATTCAACGACGTCATGAGAACCACCTCGCAAAACTGACTCTATTTGCTTTCCACGCAGGCGTTTTCCTGTAACTGACTCTAAAACACCTTGAATGGCTCCTAGGGTGAAGGACAACTTACGGGGCGATCCCATGGGTTCGCCAGCAGAACAAACTGTTTCTCGGCAGTAAGCTTTGATCGATTCATCGGTATGTTCGATCTTATCGATAATGCAAAGCCTAGTACCGTCTTTACCCAATGCTTTCTGGAGCAGGAGGACAACTTCCCCATTACTGCCTTTCCCGACAATACCAAGCTCTTCGGCAAGATGCTTGCCACGAGCACGTCCAGCCGCAATCAAGGCGATCGCCGCTGCTTTTTCCCCCAATGCTTCTTCAGTTCCAGTAACTACAGCTTTGAAACAAACAATGCTGTTAAAATCACCAAGCTCAGTCCGCATAAATACCTCAAAAACGAAATAATGGTCTTTAGAAATCAAAAAATTTCTTACAGAACTTAAGTTACCCAAAAATTGCTTTTTCCAGATCTAGAAATTACAATTTCCCCAAAATAAGCGCTAGAAATTGCAAGAAGTTTAGTAGGCAATTATTTTTATTGCATCTTTTTAAGATATCGCATTTTTTAGGTTTTAAATACAATTCAAATTATAAATATTTTAGATTCACAGCTCGTAGTATTTTAGAGTTCCCAATCAGTATTCAAAAATACAAAACAAGACTGATAAACATCAATTCTCAAGATATTTACGATTATTTTTCAAGATATTTGCGATCGAGTGTCTGCTGTGGCATGTGTTCGCAAACACATACGTTAATGTTTTGAAAGGAAGAGCCCGAACTTACGTTTGGGTAGATTGTGAAATGCTCCCTTCTTTAAAAAATGAATGGTCTGAAGAATTGCTTCTTGATTGGTCATTAGAAAAGGATGGGCAGCATGGATCGTAATATGGTCGCTCATACCCTCGATCTTGGTTCGTTCGACCGATACCTTTCCATCGTTAGAGCCTTTGATTAAAATACTGTTGATCCAATTGATAGAGAGATCGCCTGCGATTACGCCCAATTTGAAGTTAACCGAGCCGAGTATATTTGGAGTGCTGTGCGGATCGGTGCTCAGTTCTCGACCTGCTGGACCATTGAGTAAATCAAAAAGACGAAGTGAGCCAAGCTTATCGACGACTTCACTGCCTTGATTGGGTGGGCTGAGCATTACGACACTTCCTAATTTCGGTAATGAGTAATTCTTCAAGAAGCTTCGCACCAAGATTCCACCCATTGAGTGCGTAACAAAATGGATGCGTGATGCGCGATCGCAAGTTGGGTCTGCGATGATACGACTAAAAACTTCCAAAGCGAGGTCGTTGATGCTGCGCGTACGAGATGGATAGTTCAAATTTACGACATCAAACCCTTCCGACTTTAGTCGATTTGCCATTGGTTCCATCGACTTGCTCGTCCTACACAATCCATGAAGAAGAACTACAGTTTCTTTTGTCATTATTAAGATGTCTTCTATTAGAACCTTATCTGATTGCGTCCGCTTTTTTTGGCTTCACGCACCTTGTCACTGGCACGTTGCAACAGAGCAACAGGATCTATGTCTTCAGCTATGAGTTCGACAACTCCAATACTGGCAGTGACTTGAAAGAGCTGACCGTTGTAGGCAGTTACTGTCTCCTCTTCTAAAGCTAAGCGAATTCGTTCAGCGACCTGACATCCTTCTCTCAGCTCAGTGTCAGGCATGACAATACAGAACTCCTCCCCACCGTAGCGTGCTACCCAGTCTACAACCCTTACACTCTGTTGAAGTACCTTTGTAGCTGCCTTGAGAGCGCGATCGCCCGTAGGGAAGCCATAGGTTCTATTGACTTCACCAAAATGATCTAGATCGAGGAGCGCAACAGTTAAGTGTCGATGATGCTTCTGTGACTTTTCTAACTCTCGCAGCAGTAAACGATCTAGATAGCGGCGATTGAAAACTCCAGTTAATCCATCGCGATCTGCCTCTGCTCGATACTGTTTGTAGAGCTTACGGGCTTTTAACACCATATAGCTTGCCATTCTTGCCGCCGCCACATGAATGCGATTTTCAAAATCGGCAAGCAGTCCATCTTGTCCATCAGCATCAGCGATCGCATCAAATTCGCTAGCGGTCACGACACAGTTACGCCCTTTTCCCTTGGCAGCATAGAGACACTGATCGGCTTCCTCCATGAGTTCCTCAAACGAAGAATGTCCGCTAAAAGAAGCGACGCCAAAGGAAGCCGTGACTCGAATCGTACCAAATTCGTGGGCTTCAATCTGAGTCCTTAAGAATTCTGCAAAGGCTCTTCCCTGTTCAAGGCTACCACGCATACAAACTACAAATTCCTCCCCACCAATTCGAGCGACAAGGTCAGAACCAAGGGCATATTGTCGCAACAGTTCTCCAATCTTTTGGAGGAGATTGTCGCCTGCACTGTGTCCGAAGGTATCGTTGACAACCTTAAAATAATCTAGATCTAAGAGGATAAGGCACAGAAGTTCCTCTGTATCATTGGATTCAAGCAGTGCGATCGCATAGTCTTGAAACCTTTGTCGATTGGCGACACCTGTCAGACTATCAAGTGTCCCTGAATACTTTTGCTGTCTGTGCCAATCACAACGTCGCAAACGGAAGCCTATTTGCTGTTCGATCGCGTCCCGTCTACATATCTCGTCTTCTGGATCCAACCAACTGAGAACCGATGACTCTTGTTCGACTCCATCTACCAAGACGACCGTTGTGAGTCCGAGGTGAGTCTTAATGGTTTTGAGATCTTCCAGAGTTTGAAAAAATCTAATATCAAGCACAAGTAGATCGAACTTGGGTGATTTCTCGAAAACAATATACCGCTTAAATCGACGCAGCCAATTATAAGCATTACTGGTATTTTCATTGTCAGAAATCACCATGCTTTGGCTGAGGATTAGTGGATCGATGTGATAAAGCTCAAAATCTGGGAACAAGTCTTTTGATTTTGGCAAATCCATGGGACTGCACCAAGCAACTCGAACCACAATAGCCTGCTCATCCATCAGATTTACTTCATATCGCCCAAAAATCCTAGGGTAAGCTTATCAAACAACTAAGCCCCACCACCTAAAAGTCTAATACCAATTTCTAAAGTTAATCATAGCTTAACGTCAGTTTCCAATAGAGGCAGTGAATAGATCCCCAAATTCATCCACATCAAAACCCTTGTTTCGACGAAGTGTGTCAAGTATGAGGCACTACTGAAATTGATGTTTTCTAGCCAATGTTTATAGACAGACCTGTTGTCCCCAACGAATTTTTTGCGTGGAGATAGGCGGATCGATGCACTCGAACTCCTCAACTTTGGGTCTTCCTAAATCCCCATAGGTTCTTACCCAGTCGGTTTCGGCTATACTAAATCGTACAAGACTAACTTGAGGACAGGCTTCGATAATCTTCTGACTAACTGATGCTAGTAGTTGATTAGAACTCATTACAGTATCTACCCCAGACCCCCTGAGGCGAAAGTTGTAACTGAATGGACGAAGTTGAGGATAGCCATCAAACTGGTTAGAAATATCGTTTTTATAAACCTCAGCGATCGCATTTCTGCCCAATTCGAGTTGGGATTGAACGGTTTGCAATGCTGTCATGCAGGCTCGGTTGTTTTCAGCGTTTCGCTGGGCGATCGCAAATCCACTCCGAAATTCCCTTTGCTTGGTGGAGCTTATGCTCGTCGATCGCGCCTGTTCGTAGGGAATAAATTCTCCTCTGGGCAAATCTAGCCAGAGAATATCTGAGGCGTTTACCACGCGAAAGCGATCGATTTGGGGGGAGGTATTGGGGTCACCAGGACAGGAGCCGCCATGTTTCTCACGAACTGCCACACTGACAAAATTTGCCTCGACTCCTTCAACTTGGAATATGAGACACTCGGGTCTAAATCGCCCTTGATAGAAACCGTCGCGGCGAATGCGATCGCTAAGAATGGCGATCGCTTGCCCAGCTTGCGAATTTGATGTATTTAAGGAAGTGACAAAAGAACTTACAAAAGAATTTTGAGGGCTAGATTGTGCTACTGCTTGAGAGGTAGCGTCAAAGAAACTAAACCCGCCCATGCCAAGCATGACCGAGGAAATTAACCCAATCGTTCTAATGCGATCGCCCATAATTGTCTAACCTTCCTACTGACTACAATCAAAATCAAAAAATACCCCACGATCGATGTGACGGATCTTTTGTTTGGTGCTATTCGTATTCTTTAGACGTAAAAACCACAATTTTGTTCCGCGTTAGCTTGCATAAGGCATCGGAAGGTCTAGGAGGGTTATTTTAAAAGCGTAAGAGTATTTTTAGCTAAGCCTGTAACTTTTGTTTTAGCGCCTGATAGGCTCTATCCATTGTGGCATTGTGGTTCCTTTCAGTAATGGCTTTGAACCAAGGGAATTTGACAAATAGAGCAAAAAAGGGGTTGGCAACTGTCACATCCCAAAAATATGTGGCGGCTGTACCTTGGTCTTGCGATCGCAAGACCCATTTCCCTCGACCGATCAAGTTACCTGTTGCTTCCAGTTCTAGCAGATGAGGAGGCTCTACCTTAATGACATGCATCGTAAAGCGAAAGGTATAGGGAAGATCGCCACGGTACTCGACATCAATATCGACACTGCGATGCTCTCCTGTCTGTAAGCTGCGCGGTGAAACCTTGCGAAAATCTCGTAACCATCCAGAGATGTTTGAGGTATCCTCAATCTCTTTCCATACGTGCTCAATCGGAGCGTTGAAATACCAGTGAGTAATGAAGTGGTACATAACTTATGCTTAGATGATGTGCCAGTTGGAACAGTGTCACAAGCGGTCAAGTAATCTAACTCAGTCTTATGGCATAGTCCTGATTACATTTAACAGTCAGGGGCAAATTTATGCTCACAGAAAAATTTCGACGGCAGTTACGCCAAGAAGCCGATCGCTGGCAGGCAGAAGCCTTGATCGCACCAGAGCAATATCAGCAACTCGCAGAACGTTATGGGTTTAATGCCCTAGATGCCAATGCTTCTAGCCGATTTACGATGATTCTGATCGGGCTGGGTAGCATTTTACTTGGGCTGGGAGCGATCGCATTCGTAGCCTCCAATTGGCAGGAGATGTCACGGGAATTCCGCGCAATTTTGTTGCTCAGTGCCTTAATTGGCTCTAATTGGTTGGGGTTTCATCTCTGGCAGAAAACTACACGCTGGCAGCGGCTCGGACAGGGATTCTTGATTTTAGGAGCGCTGATTTTGGGTGCAAATATTGCCCTAATGGGACAGATTTTCCACATTAATGGCGAACTGTTCGGACTTTTCTTGCTCTGGGGCTTTGGTGTGCTGGCAATGGCCTATGGATTGCGTTTTACCCCCCTTGGGATTATGGCGATTCTGCTGATTGGTTTAGGCTATCTGTTCCATTGGGGAAATCACTGGAGCCGACTGGCTACGGATGAAGATGTTTTGGTGAAACTAATCGCGCAGCAGATGTTAGCGATCGCGGTCTTCGTACTCGTCCCACTGGCTTATTGGTGTCGATCCCGCGCGATCGGCATTCTTGCGATTGTGCTCACCGTGCTGGTGTACTTGAATAGTCTATCGATTCAGGAAGGGAACTTTCTGGTCTGGACAATTCGGGAATATATGCCAATTGTGGCTGCCTTTCTATTTATCCCACTGGCTTATTGGTGTCGATCTCGTTCCATCTTTTTATTTGCGTTACTTGCGACCGTTGCAGGCTTGCTCCGCAGCGTGTATGGCTTAAATAATTTTGCCGTTCCAGGACAGGTGATTTGGGCGATCGCGCTGACCTTTCCTCCAGCAATTTTATGGGCCTATGACGACTTTCTGTGGCGGCAGCGATTCCTCTCAGGACGCTTTCTGCCGCGATCGAGTCCCTCCTTTGCCTATTTAGCGCATGGGTTTTCCCTAGTCCTCTTGAGCGCAATCTGTTACTTTCAATCTTTTTGGGGAGCATGGAGTTGGCGGAGTCAAGATATTGTTTTTGTGGAAACCCATCCCTTTACAGAATGGTCTAGCTTGGTGAATCTGCTACTATTCGGAAGTGTTGCCGCATTTGCTTGGTGGCGGCTTTTACAGGACTCCGAAAGAGGTGTTGTAACGAAGATAGTGGGTGGCTTTATGGCGGTGGAGATCGCGATCGTTCTCTGGCACGGAAGCCTGATGCCAATTCCAGAAATTGCCACATTTACCTACAACGCATTGCTATTTCTGATTTCCATGGGCTTGATTCGCATCTCCTTAGAAAAATCGCAGCGAATTCCATTTTGGTCAGGAATTTTCTTGGTTGCTCTACAGGTTATCAGTCGTCTATTTGAATACAATACTGGGCTGTTATTGAAGTCCTTTATCTTCGCCCTCTGCGGTACAGCCGTAATCCTAGCGGGACTCTGGTTTGAACGTCATCTCAAGCCGATCGCTGTTGGTTCCGCAAGTTCATCTCAAGCAATCCTACCTAGTTCTTTTGAGGAAAGACCATGACTAGCATTCCCCTTTCTCCTGAAAACAGCGGCGGAACCCATCCCGAGGAGAACCGTCCTGCACTGCAACCACCAGAAAAGTTAAAAAGTTGGCGATTTTGGGTTCCTTTAGCACTTCAATCTCTATTGGTGATATCGATCGCAATTCCACCCCTATTAACTGAACAAACTGGCAAAACCGTCGTTCTTCAAACTGCGCCTGTCGATCCCTATGATGTCATGCGCGGCTATTCTCAAACTCTCAGCTACGATATCTCAAGAATGGATACGCTGAAAAAGCTGCCAGGATGGAAGGATTTGCCCAAGCAAGCCTATGGCGATTACCCGCAAGACAATACCAATTTTTATGTGATTATGCAGGCTCCTAATGCGAATGGTGCGATCGCGGAAACACCTAAGCCTTGGCAACCGATTGCGATTAAACCCCTGACTCCAAATTCTAATCGCGGCACTTTCCGCCCTGAGACCCTACCGCCTAACCAAGTTGCGATCAGGGGTAGAACAAAGTACGCTTCGGTTGAATACGGTCTGGAAGCCTATTTCATGCCTGAAGAGTTACGCGATCGCGTCAATCAAGAGGCTTCCCAAGCCAGCTTCAACAAAACCAGTTTCGTTGAAATTAAAGTCAATGCTGAGGGTCGTGCCGTTCCAATTAGACTCTGGCTTGGGAATAAGAACTATCGCTTTTAGAGGCTCTAACGAAACAGAATCTTACTGACGATACCTATACCCGAACCGATCAGCAAAGCAAGGGTGGCGAGAGAGGAGATGGCAAAACCCAAGGATCTTTTTTCCGCTGCTGCGTAATAGCCCCAAGCATAGACAATACGACCTAGAATCCAAATTCCACCGATCGCTGCGCCCCATGTTGGACTTATATAAAAGCTAAACAACCAGAGGATAGGCAAAAAGATGGCAAGTTGCTCGAGGGTGTTTTGATGAACCCTAAAGGTGCGCTCAAAGTTCTCATCGCCTGTAATTTGGGGGGCTGGCACTTTATATTTAGCACGAGCAATACCAACGCCAATGCCCAATCCATAATAGAGCATTACTGCTAGCAGCGTAACGAGAGATGGCAATGCGAATAAACTTAAATCCATATGTTGATTGAGAAGTTGAATGCAATCTAATCATGACATATGCAATCCTAGAAATCGTAGGGGCAATTCATGAATTGCCCCTACGATGCTCTTTTACTTTTAGTTCTTAGCGATCGGATTGCCAATCGAATAGTTGAGCGCGTAGCTCCAACTAAGTAGACGCAGCCAAAGGCGGGGGTATTTGGGTTCTAGCCACGATTGTGCCTTGGCGAGCGTTTTGGGTAGCCAACTTGCAAAGAGAGCATTGGCGATCGCGCCTTGCGTAAACGACCCATAACTCTTGAGCCAGCGCAGCATATCCTTTGAGCCAGCCATCTCCCAGATCCAAAGCACGAGTTTGGGGTTTTTGAGTGCCGCCGCGATCGCAAGACGATTAAACATCAGCCAACCGAGGCGATCTTTGATGAAGCGATCGCTGACAATGGGTGGTTGCTCGGCAAGCAGACCAAAAAAGGTATTTAGCATGGAATTCACCCGTTCGGGAGGCAAATGTACGCCCGTAGGAACCATCATGCCCTTAGAGAATAGCCAAGTTACTGCCACATTGCTTTGATATGCCGAAATTTGTTCTAGATCGTCAGCAGTAAGCAGATCGTGTTTGAGCGCAGTATCTAGCAAAATCGTGAGCCGAGGTAGATTGCGCACCAGTGAGCCAAAGCCCGTAAAGACGAGTGGGGACTGCAAAGCCGCCGCATCGCCAATGGCAAGTAAGCGATCGAATGCCGATAGACGCGATCGCGCGGTTAAACTAAAGTGACCGGGAATATAGCCAAAGGTGGCTTTTTTGAACACCAACTTATCCATGTCGCAGCGACGATATTCAGGCAAAATCGCAAAAAAGTCCTCATACATATCCAAGAGAGAACCAGGGTTTTCAGGATGAACTTGGTGATAGTGAAACAGATAAATCGCCATTTCTTCACCCACACCAGGAAAGAGTTCCCAAATCAATTGCCGACCTCTAGAAATATCGCCATGACTAAAGAGAACATCGCCATAGGTATAGTCCCACACGCCGCGATCGAAGCCTTCCACCACTGCCCCTACGGTAGGGCAGACGCTATCAAAGGCTCTGCCCGCATTGATTTGTTGCGCGATCGCACTAGCAGAACCCATGGCATCAATGACTAATCGTCCTGCGATCGCCTTGGAACTTCCATGCGCTCCCTCTGCTAAAGACTTCACCATTACGGTAACGGATTCCTTCTCTACAATTACCTGCTCAAACTCAGTTTGGTCGATAATTTCACCACCAAAAGCCAGTAATTTCTCGCCACAAATTCGCAGCAATTTGCCAGAGTCCAGCGCCACATTCAGAACGGTAGGTGTATGCAGGACTTGTGCTTTTAAGTGAGGCGGGTTATTCCCATCAAAGAATTTGTTGAAACCATCCACGTACTCGCAGGTGATGATGCTTTCAAATTCAGCTTGGGTAAATAGACCGAATTCCACAAGACCTTCAAACTCAGCTCTAGAGATATTCCATTCGCGGTTCATGCGACCAAAGGGCAGGCGTTCGATCAGACAGACACGATAACCCAGTTTTGCCATCATGGCAGCATGAATCACACCCAAAGCTCCGCCTAGATAGATCAGATCGTATTTTGGTGGATTTGAATCGGATGAGGCTTCACTACGCTCTTTCGTAGAATGTGAAGCTATATTCTCTAAACTCAGTTGCGTTCCATTTTGACTGCTCGATCGCTTGTCAAAGATTACTTGCTTGGGGGCTAGAGGATTTTTGACACTTTCGCGCCAACGTTTTTCCCACCAATAGACGCGATTCAGATCGTATTCACCATTGGGAATGCGTTGAAAATATTTGACCGTTAGGGGATATTTCTCAGCCAATGATTGAAAGATCGACTCCCCTGAAGCGATCGCGGGAAGTTGGGGATATTCATAGGGAAATTTGCGGCGAATTTGCTGGGTAAGATCCGCTAAAACCTGCTTCTCGGCTTTTGTTTGGGTTTGGGGTATGGAGGCTTTCGGTGATGACCAGCGAAATACTTTTAAATAGGTCGTGCGTTGCAATGTCCAGACAAAGGCGCACAGATCGTCGGGGGCGTTTTGAAGATCTGGGTTGTCAGGCTTGGAGTCAAACTTTAGGGTAAACCCATCAGCAGTACCTGTTTTTTTGCCGACGGGCGGCAAATACGCTTGACGCAGCCATGCCCGCACTGCTTCGGTATTTGGCGTCGGAATTTCTAAGTAGAGTAGTTGCTGCATGATTGAGAAAACCAGATTTGCTCTTCTAATTTCGCATTTCTTGAGGGCTATTGCCAAATCAATTTATGCGGCAATTGGATCTAAGCTGCAATTTTTTCCAAAATCACTTGGTTTGCTTTATGAATGAGCTTCACCTTATGGCAAAAGCAATTGACAAACGCATCCACCGCAATTCCTGTGTTTTGCTCGGGTGTTTGCGCAAAATTGTAGTCATAGTCGTCAAAAATAATTGTGCCTCCAACCTTTACCAAACTCCAAGTTAAAACTGCATCGGTCAAAACATCGACAGCTAGATGCGAACCGTCAATGTAAGCCAAATCGAATGTGTTGAGCGGCAAATTTCTGAGGACATCCTGTGAATTTCCCACGATTTTCGTTACAGTTGCCTGCGATCGCGTTTGGGCTACATTAAAATCAAATCTTGCCTCGATCGATCGCAGATAGTTTTGTTCGAGATTTAAGTAATCTTCACCGGCAAAGGTGTCAATGCAGGTAATCGCATGCGTAGGCTCTGTCAGTACATTTTCTAGTAGCCAACAGGTAGCTCTGCCTTCCCAACAACCCACTTCCAAAAAATTGAGGTGAGGGATCTTCTTAAATTTGCTGAAATAAACCTCCCAAGTCGGAATATTCCAGCTAAACCAGTCTTGGGTAAATTGATAGCCCGCGATCGCCATATGCACTTCATACTTTGCTTTTGACAGTTGTTGCTGGGCTGATGTCAGATTGGGATTGGAGGTAAGTGCTGCTTGGAAAAAAGCGATCGCATCCTCAAATTTTTTCAGTTTGGCTAGGGTTACACCGCAATTAAAATTCAAGTCAGCTCGATGAGGTTCCGTGAGATCGACGGGGAGTTCTAGAACCTTTTGAAAGCTTCTAAAGGCTGGTGCAAATTGTTGTTGCTGATATTGACTCGTGCCAAGTTGGTAGTAGGTGGAAGAGAGTTGCTTGCGAATCTCTAAAAGCTCTGTCTGGCATTCAGAAACTCCCTCAAACTTCTCAATCACCAGTTCGATTAAACCATGAAACGGATGGATGCCCAACAATTTACTGGCGATATCCACAAGGATCTGACTTGCCTCAAGCATATCTTCAATATCCGCAGATAAGACGATTTGTGTGAGCGTCAATAAATAAGCCTTGACTTCTGACGAAAAGATATCTAATTCCAAGGACAGCCAAACCAAACTACATAGGTTGTCAAAGCGATCGCTTGAGAATTCGTAAATATACTGACGGATGACTCTGGCAAGTGGAAAATCCTTGGTAGCTTCGCGAGCGATTGCTTCAGTATCTAAAATCCTAACAAGTTCCTCTGTCCAAACTTCAATCTGCTCTGGCTCTGCCATTGCCATCACTGACATCCAAGTAAACTGTGCCTCAGATTCTTGACCTTGCAGAAGTTGCTGCAAACCAAGCTGCAAAGCTTCAGAAATTTCTGCGGGGATTTCGTCAGATAATGCCAAATTTTCGCGATCGGATATATTCACAAGAGATATTTGAGCTGCCACATGAGCTACTTGCTAATTCATAATAATCATAACGTAAGCATAAATTTAAATTTTATCCTTAATGACAACTGATCAACAAAACTTGATTTTACCTAGATTCCGAGTTTACGGTAATATTGCAGAATTTGAGACCGAACGACATCTGGAGTGGTTCTTTTGGCACACAGTTCTTACTAAACTAGGACTCAAACCTCTTGCAAGTCAATACAGTTGCAGAGAAGGAATCTGTGATATTTTAGCCAGAGGGATTGACGATCGGCTCATAATCATTGAGCTAAAAAATACGCAGGATTCTCATGTTATAGAACAAATTACTGCATATTTTGATGCACTTCATCTAGAAAAACCTTTTAGTGAAGAGGTTGATTATAGTAAACCAATTACGCTCTATACAGTTTGCCCAAGCTACAGTAGCCGAACTGTAAGTATCTTGAAGTATCATAAGCTTGACTTTACTGTTCTTGCCTACATTGTTAAAAGTTGCGATCAAGTCTTCAGATTTACCTTATGGGACTGGTTTACGAATGAAGAAATCGTCCAGATTGAGATCCCAAGCGCTACGGAGATTCCCACAGATTTTAACCTTCCCGATCCTCCAAAGTCATATGTTGACCTTCTGAGAAAATGCTCTGACGATCAGAAACATTGGGCAATTCAGACTCGCGACCAAATTTATCAGTTTGCTCAAAGTTCTAACTTTAAAATATCTGAAACCCCAGATGGTAAATCAACCCGATTTGAACGAACCAAACTATATCCAATTGTTGAGATGGATTGGGACAACAAAAGAGATACTCTCGCAATTTATCTATGGCTTCCCTTTACAACGGTTAATGGAAGAATAAATATGATGAGAGAAACATACAAAAAGACTTCCATGATGAGACTTTGGATAGTCGATGGCGAGGTAGAGTTTCTTGCCTATGTGGAAAATAAACGCAAAAGTTGGTTGGTTTTTACAAAAGACGAATTAGAAAACCAAAAATTCCCTAGACCCACTAAAATGAGAGGCAGGAGATATGGTGAAATTCATTATTGGGAAGGGTTAGCAATGCCGACTCAATTTTACTTAGAAACTATGGGGATGATTGATAAGTCACACTCCTTAAGCGACTTTGTAGCCTTGGCACTCGACCATGCACTGAAAAGGTATACAAAGAGTCAGAGTAGCCGAAAAACAGAAAATATAACCAAAACTGTTGAGCCTTAGAAAGACCTCTATCCGTTTACAAAACGTGTCCTAAATCATTAGGAAGGCTATGCTTCTAAAATTTGGTTAACAGTTAGGGTTAGCTCTGGAAAAGTTGTCGAAGTGATGCGATCTTCACCTCGGAATTGCTGAGCTTGATAAATTCCCTCTGCATTAAGCCAATGCACAAATACACTCGGTTGCTTGGGATTGCCCAAATAACTACGACTGGCGATCGCTAAGTAATCAATCACCCAATATTCTGTAATTCCTAATCGTTGGTATTCAGCTAGTTTGTCCACATAGTCATCTTCCCAGTTCGTTGAGACTACTTCAACAGCTAATTGCAAAGGTTCGGTTGCGATTGGGTAATACGCGGAACGATTAGCTCTCCATGCATCGCGGTTAACCACGCTTACGTCTGGATGTCGCACATTTTCTGTCCCATCTGTCCCAGTAGTGATAATCGCAATCCTTCCCGATATGCGATAGTTGAGACTTAGGCGATCGACCTCGCGATCGAAAATCTTAGCGATGAAATCAGCAATATCCTCATGATGCCTTGTTGCTAAAATTCTGACCATTTCACCATTGATTAGTTCATATCGCCCATCGTCAGGATAGCTATCTAAGAAGGCTTCAACGGATAGCTTGGGGCTAATTTTTGAGGATACAGATGGTTGTGCGAGCGTCATACATCACACTCCTTTTATAGGCTTGCTAATTCATTAATATAAAACAGATATAAGCACTTAAAGCTTCTATTGTATTATGCCCTTCAGTTTTTTCTTTAGCTCTGAATGCAAATTGCTACGAGCTCAAAACTATACATTTGAATGACTTTATTGTGGCATTTTCCTTATAGAACATGTCCTAAATCTTGAGGGCTGAGATTGGCATGAATCACCTGCCCATCTTGGAACCAAACAACGCGGCGACTGTGACGAGCGACTTCAGATTCGTGGGTGACGATTACCACTGTAATGCCACTGGCATTCAGTTCGCCAAACAGATCGATCACTTCTTGAGTCGTGCGGGAATCTAACGCACCCGTAGGCTCATCTGCTAGTAACATCACAGGTCGATTTACGATCGCTCTGGCAATGGCTACCCTTTGCTGCTGTCCGCCCGACATTTGATTGGGTTTGTTATTGAGCCGATGTCCCATGCCCACACGGATCAAGGCTTCCGCAGCGCGATCGCGTTGTTCTTTATTTTTCACATTCGCATAAGCCATGGGCAGCATCACATTTTCCAGGGCTGAGAGTTGTTGCAAGAGGTGATATTGCTGGAATACAAAACCAATTTTGAGATTGCGGGTTTTCGCCAACTGATCTTCTGACAAGTCGGAAACATCTTGCCCATCCAGAAAATAATGTCCCGAAGAAGGTCGATCTAAACAGCCAATGATATTCATCACCGTAGATTTGCCCGAACCCGATGCGCCCATGATCGCACAGTACTCGCCTTCAACCACCAGTAAATTGACGCGATCCAAAGCCTTCACTAATGTATCCCCAGCACCATACAGTTTGCTGACATCCTCCAGCCTAATAATTTCATGTTGGGGATTGGGAACTTCCGCGATCGCAGTTTGTTGAGAATTGGGAATCATTTTTTTGTAATGGGTGACTGGTAATTTGGTTGTCGGTTATCAGTATTCTTGGGATTGATTACAGAAGCCTGATACAGAAGACCGATAACTGAAAACTATTAAATACTTCTCAATGCCACAATTGGATCGAGTTTGGCGGCTTGCTGGGCGGGGACAACACCAAAAAATAGACCGATCGCTCCTGAGACTCCAACTGCTAACAGAATTGCACCACCTGAAACCCCTGCTTGCAAAGGCGTGAAAGCTGCGACTAATAAAATTCCGCCGACACCAATCCCTGTACCAAACAAGCCCCCAGCTACAGAGAGAATCACTGCCTCGATAATGAACTGCACCAAAATATCACTTTGCGAAGCCCCGATCGCTTTCCGCAGCCCGATTTCTTGGGTACGTTCTGTTACCGATACCAACATGATATTCATAATGCCAATGCCGCCGACCAGCAGCGAAATACTCGCGATCGCAGCCAGCATGATCGTCAGCGCACCTGTAATATTTCCGACGATTTCCAGCGCATCTTTTTGACTGCGGATCGTAAAAGTCTCTTCCGCTTTATCATCGAGAGATTTATGACGCAGTTTCAAGAGGTTAGTGATTTGAAACTCTGCGGCATCAACGGCATCATTGCTCTTAGCCGAAACATTAATTACAGTGACAGCAATTCCGTAAGGTGATGTACGTCCGACAATATTTCCAACAATAGTCGTGAAAGGCATAAACAGCGTGTCATCTTGGTTAGTTCCTAGCGAAGCCCCTTTGGCATCCATGATGCCGATAATTTCGTAGCTAGCACCGCGAATTCTGACTTGCTGACCGATGGGGCTACCTCCTACTGGCTTGCATGCATCCACTTTTTCTTTTGAGTCTTTGGGCTCTGGGTAATAGCTCTTAAATAACTTCTTAGCCATCTCCGCGCCAATGGTGACAACGCGAGCATTACGCTTGAGGTCGTCCTTTGTAAAAAATCGCCCGAGACAAGTTGGGGCATTTCTCACGGTTTGATATTCGGGGACAGTCCCGATGAGCGTGGCACGTTCGGTAGATTGAGCCGACACAGCTAGTTCTGAACTGCTGATTTGCGGCGCAACTTCACGGACAGTTGGGACTTGAGATGCGATCGCATCAGCATCAGCGAGAACGAGGCGATTGGGCGGACTGATCGCATTGCGGCGGGCATTATCCGAACCAGGGATGATAAAAATTACATCCGTACCAAGCGTCTGAAACTGTTGGGAGGCATACTTTTTGGCTCCTTCGCCCACTCCAACCATGATAATCACAGAGGCATTACCAATGATAATCCCCAGCATGGTTAACCCACTTCGCAATCGATTGGTGGCAAGGGTTTTACCCGCCATGCTCAAGCTTTCTAGAATATTCATGAATATTTTTGATACTTAACTATTACTTAATATTTAGAGAAATGCTTGTTTTTAGACTATCGCTTTGCTAGAGAGAAACTTGAGTCACATAGCAATCCTATTTGATTTATATATAGGGAAATTCATAAATTACCTCACGATCCTAGACAGAGAAAAAATTGTTGATGAATCATGACTAATTGCTCAAGCAATTCAACCAATTCAATCAATTCAATCGATGAATTTAATCAATTCAATCGATCGATTGAAGTTTTGGACTGGAGTAAAGCACTTAAATACAAATTCTGCAATCAGTAAAAACTCGTGCCTCCTATGCTTTGTTGACATAAAGAAACATGCAATTTTCCTGTCAATTCCATTTTACTTACTTGCCAAATAATTAAATCCTGATTAAGACAGACATCTGGAGTAATGGCATTAAATAGTAATTAAGTTGTAAGAAGCGATTATAAATGACAAATCATGACGTAACATCCATGTCTCTGTTCAGTTTTAAGCGTAATTTTAACGACTAATCATGCTATTCGTGATATTCTTGTGGTTGATGTAGATTAGGTGTTGGGGTCTATTAATCCATGAAAAAAATTCATATTGGTTCGTTAATTCTTGCTGCTGTTGCTGTTACTGCAGTACCTGCGATCGCTCAAGCAGAAGAAGTGTTTATGGACAGTACTGTTCCTCAAGTTATTCAAAAAATCTCTCCTGGAAATGTAGTTACATTTAAGAATGACAAAGGAGAATCGAATGACTATTACGTTCCCGAATGGATGTTCTCTAAGTACGACCTCAAGGTTGGTACAACTGCATTTCTTTTTAACCGTAATGTGATCCAGGGCAAACTCGGCTCTGGATATGTTGATACGGATAATAAAAATGTTTTGGGGCTAGATGATTTTGCCTATGGTCAAACCCGTGTTGGTTGCTCTGCCGTAGAGAGCCCTGCTAGTCGCGGTTTGCGTGGGGGGTCGCGTCTTTGGTACAAAGACATTTGCTGTTTCTCTACCCTTCCTGTAGTTGGCTCGATGTCCTTCTATCAGAAAAAGGACATCGTAGTTGAGAAATCAGAAGTCCCAACCATTCCTCCTGCTTCGACTACACCTGCAAAATATGATGAACCTGTGCGTGGTCTGTGGTAAAGCTGAGTAATTGGCTCGATAAAGAGTCCAATTCTGCTTGGTTATTTCTTGCACCCAGTTTGTTACTACTGGGTGCATTTGTTCTGTTTCCAATTCTGTATCTGTTTTATCTCAGCGTTACGGCAGGGCATTTTACGCTAGCGGGTGTGCGCTGGGTTGGGCTAAACAATTATCTGCGTCTAGTGCAAAGCCCCGACTTTTGGCAGGTTCTGGGAAATACTGTCTACTTCACGATCGCAACGGCAATTCCTAGTGTGGTTGTGCCTTTGGTGTTAGCCGTATTCCTCGATCGCAGTTTTGTCGGACGGGGCGTATTGCGATCGCTTTACTTTTTGCCCTCAGTGGTTTCGATCGTGGCGGCGGGTTTAGGCTGGCGTTGGTTATTTCAACCTGATGGTGCGATCGATGGCTTGCTGGGACTAAAGCCACCCCTTGCTTGGTTTAACAACCCTAGCTTGGCAATGCTGGTTTTAATTTTATTGAGTATTTGGAAGCAATTGGGCTTCAATATGGTGGTGTTTTTGGCGGGATTGCAAGCGATTCCCCAAAACCGCTACGAAGCCGCCGAGCTGGATGGGGCAAATCCAGTGGCAAAGTTTTGGTACATTACTCTCCCTGGATTGCGCCCCACTACGGTCTTTGTGGCGATCTCAACCCTAATTTTTACGTTTCGTAGTTTTGAGCAGGTTTATGTGGTCACGGGTGGGGGACCGCTCAATGCCACCAATATTTTGGTGTACTACGTTTACGAGCAGGCTTTTGGTCTATTTGACTTTGGCTATGCTGCTGCCGCTGCGATCGTTTTACTACTTGGTGTGTTAGCGCTGGTCTTTTGGCAACTTCAAGCTTGGAAAACTTAAAGATTCGCTTTAAAGCTTTAATTGGGATAAATGCGAAGGCGACGATTGGGTTCGTTGCCAAAGCTGGATGATTTGAGATGGTAATGTTCTACGAGTTCGTGTTGCATGCGACGAATGACCGAAGAACGCGGGAGTAATTCTACGGGTTGTCCCTTGGGAATCACGATCTGTTCCACTGCCAAACGGGCTTCTTCGAGGGCTTCCATCTCGTCCTCTGAGTCTCCGTAAGCAAAAAGACTCAGATCGCCGATCGCGGAAGTTCCCGCTGGACTCTCATCAATATGCAAAATCCGTCGCAAAGCACGGGTAATTTGCGGAATCGTGCTGCTCTTTATCACGTGAATTGGCAACTGACGGGCTTCGGCAATATGGCGTAATTTAGAATGGCTGCGCACCTGCGATCGCAGCGCCAAAATCACATCGGCATTCTCAGCCTCTTTGGTAATTACAATCGGCAGATTTAGCGCCTCGATTACCTGCTCGGTTTGATGGCGGCTGACGGCATAGAGATAGACATAGGTGGCATCAATGTCAGGGTCGGCATTGGCAGGATATTTGATCGAGGTCTCGTCCAGATCGTCAATGACCCGATCTTCACGATCGCCATCCCCCTCGAAGTCATCACTCCAGTCCCCACCATAGAGGCGATCGGTTAGACGTTCGACTTGGCGTTCGATATGACGTTCAGCTTGGCGCTCGATTTGGCGTTCAGAGCGGCGATCGCCGATATTCGTTACCGTAGCCGTATCGAGCGGCACGGGCTTCATCCTTCCCGACGCCCGCCAACCCTTAGCATTAGGATTTTTGATCATCTCTTGCGCAGGGGGAGCCTCCTCGGTAATTGCCACACTGCCTGCCTCAGTCACCGCCCGAATCTGCTGACCGGGGTTGCGATCGCGTAATAGAGCATCAATGGTTTCGGCAACATTTTTATGGACGACCCAGCGGTAGCGTTCTAGCATTTCGATCGCAATCTCAAAGGTAGGCTGGGCCTTGCGCTCTAGGATGCTTTTTTGCGGCAATCCTCGGCGGCGCATCTCTTCATCGCCCAAGGTTACCGACTGAATGCCGCCGACAAGATCCGACAGGGTGGGATTTTTAATCAAATTTGCCAACTGATTGCCGTGCGCCGTACCGACCAATTGCACGCCTCGTTCGGCGATCGTTCTTGCCGCCAAAGCTTCTAGCTCCGTACCAATTTCATCGATCACGATCACTTCGGGCATATGGTTTTCCACAGCTTCAATCATCACCTGATGTTGCAGTTCGGGCTTTGCCACTTGCATCCGTCGCGCCCGACCGATCGCAGGGTGCGGAATGTCTCCATCGCCAGCTACCTCATTGGACGTGTCGATAATTACAACCCGTTTGGTCATTTCATCCGCCAAAACACGGGCAATTTCTCGCAATGCCGTGGTTTTACCCATTCCCGGTTTGCCCAGCAGCAAAATGGATTTTCCCGTCTCGACCAAATCCCTGATCATTTCCACTGTGCCATAGACGGCTCGCCCAACGCGGCAAGTCAGTCCAATAATCATGCCCTTACGATTGCGCATGGCACTAATTCGATGCAGGGTGCGTTCGATGCCAGCGCGATTGTCGCCGCTAAATTCGCCTACCCTTTGCACGCATTCATCCAGTTCCGCCTGTGTAATTGGTGCATCGGATAGATAGTGGGTCAGGTCAAAATAACGCGCTTCTGGGGGGCGTCCCAGATCCATCACAACTTCAACGAGGCGATCGAGTTGTCCAAAAGCTTCTAGGCTTTGTCGAATGTCAGGAGGCAAGATTGCCAAGAGCTGATCGAGATTGTCTGTAACTTGCTTGCGGAATACGTCCGACATAAATTAAGTGATTCTTAGTGAATATATGAAAGGGTTTCTTAAGGCAGATTCGGAATACAGAGTTGGAATGTAGAGTCCTAGCGCAGATTCGAAAGGCAGTTGTAGTTTAAATCATGGCTTTAAGGGAATCGATGAGAAGGTTGATGGAGCATCTTGCAGGTCACTTGCAGATTGGGAATGCTTAATCTGTCCGACCAGACACTTTGCTTTGGAAACCGCTTGTTGTAGGAGTAGGGAATCGGCTTCTAGATAATTGCTCGACGATCGCTCTAGAATATCTGCCACCAATTTACGTGCATAGCTACCATAGGCAATTCCCGCAGGTCGAACGTTAGCTGCCTGTAGTTTAGCAACGGTACTTGCATTTGTACCACCTGCAACCTGCACAAAACCAAAGGGTAATTGCATCCCTACGACTTTTTTTGCCAGCAAAACTGCCGCACGCGTCGCGCCATCACCAATATCGCCACTCATCGGTCGTCCATCTGCCTGCCAGATCAGTTGCTGCGGTAGCGGGTGCATACAGGCAAGCAGTGCGGTTAGATAGTCACGCAAGTCTTCGCAGTCTGGAAAACTCACCGCCACCAACTTAAGCTGGGGAATTAGCCCACCTAGACGCTGCCAAAGCTGACCAAATTCTCGGACGCGCCCAGGTTGGGTATGAATTTCGATCGCATCAATTGGTTCCCTATGAATGGTTTCAGGAGCGTAAACTTGCTCGCGGGTGTGAATAATTTGCACTGGGCATAGAGGTAAACATCGACCGCAGCCGTAGCAGAGGCTGTCAACGATCCCATTGTAACCATTCTCCATAGGACTATGAATGTTGCGATCGCTACCACCACGAAACTGAATCGCTTGGGTTGGGCAAATATCCATACAGGGGCGATCGCAACCAGAAAGGCAATCTTGCGGCTCAAATAGGGCTTTGCGAAAATGCGGATCTTCGCCATCATTAAAGCTCACCATCACCCAAGGGGCAGCATAGGTAATATTTTCAGGAGAGCGATCGGCAAGACCCATAAAGCGATGGGCGACGGCAATTCCCTCTCTTGCGGCTCTAATCACAGCAGGATCGGCAGCCATATCAATGCAGTCGGCTCCAGCCAAGGTATAGACTAGGGCTAGGTTACGAATACTGGGCAGATGCTGATAGCTAGCACCGCAGATCAATTTAAACCATTGCTGCGATCGCAGTGCGTCTAAGGGAGAATTTGATAACTGATTCATTTCCTCTATGCTAATACTTGAGCGCTAATACTTGAGCCGTAAAACTAGTAACTGATAACCGACAACCAAACCACCATGATGCAAGATCTCAACCAGTTACTAGAAATCGTACGTCCGATCGCTTGGGGCGCGTCGGATATTATCATGACCTACTATCGATCGCCCAAAAGCATAGAAATTACTAGCAAAGGTGGCGATGAAGGCAAAGTTACTTCTGCGGATTTTGCCGCTAACGATTACATCCTGCATCAGCTCAAATATCAACTGGGCACTCACGATTTTGCCTATCTTAGCGAAGAAGCTGAGGACGATGCTAGTCGCCTCGAGCACGATTGGGTTTGGATCATCGACCCCCTAGATGGCACCAGTGGTTTTATCAAACACACGGGAGAATTTGCCGTGCATATTGGTTTAGCCTATCAACAACGCCCCGTTCTTGGCTTGGTGGCTTGCCCCTCTCAAGGCAAATTATTCTCCGCGATCGCGAACCAAGGCACCCATTTAGAAACCCAAGATGGGCAAAAACGGCGGATAGAGGTTTCTAACAAAAAAGAAGTGCAGGATATGGTGGCGATCGCCAGTCGCACCCATCGCACTGCCGAGCTAGATTTTATTCTCAGTCGTTTGCCAAATATCCAAGAGCGAGCAGTAGGCAGTATTGGCGGAAAATTTGGTGCGATCGTCGAAGCCCAAGCCGATTTTTATATTGCACTGTCAGGGCGATCGGCTCCCAAAGATTGGGACTACTGTGCCCCTGAAATTATCCTGACTGAGGCAGGGGGGAAATTGACGCGCTTTGATGGCAGTCCGCTTTTATACAACAACCTCGACATCAGACAGTGGGGCAATTTGATTGCCAGCAACGGTCATTGCCACGAGCAGCTATGCCAACTCAGTCAAACCGCCCTCGCGGAGATGTAAGCCACTCGTTTTCTTTGCTTCAAACAGGCATGGGTTGACATACCGATCTCAAGGGTTCTAGGAGAATTCCTAAAATCTTATCCACTTCGTTAATGTAATATTCGATCGCATCAATCCTGACTAAATTTCCTTCTAGGGTGATGAATCGCCAGTTTGTACCACTCGTCACCGCACCATAAATGCGCGGAATCTCGTTATGCCGTTGTGCGTTAAATATTTGCGCCGCCACCATGGCTGCGATACATTGACCGACACCACCGATAATATCTTCGCGTTTTGCCTCAATAATAATCACCACTGGTTCCGTAATTTCCAACTGTTCTTCAGAACGGCTTAACAGAAAGTCGCAAAATCCTGTCAGTCCCCGATCGCGATCGACCGTAAACTCCGAACCAGAGAACAGCGAAATCTTGAAATCAAGCTGGCGACGAACTTCACCGAGCACCTGAGCAATAATAAACTCCGATCGTGCTTTTTCAGTGCCGACCGCGATCGCAAAAGCTAAATTCTCTTGCAGTAGTGTCCTGAGAATTGGCGAAGGTTGGGCTTTAGAAGTGTTAGCAAAGAGATCTGTTTTTTCGTCAATCGTAAGCTGAAAAGACTCTCTGACCTTGCTAAATGTGAAATCACTGTATGCCATATCAATTCACATACTTCCTTCAAGTTTTAACCCAACCTAATGACCCTTCCCGAATTCACATAAACGCTAAATGTCCAAATCCGTGAGATTCATCTTAGGCCCATAGGTTTCGATAAATTCCCGTCGAGGAGCAACCTTATCGCCCATCAAGATTGTGAAAATGCGATCGGCTTCTGCGGCATCTTCGATCGTGATTTGCTTGAGCGATCGCGTTGCAGGATTCATCGTGGTTTCCCAGAGCTGCGTGGGCATCATTTCACCCAACCCTTTAAACCGTTGGATGTTGTAATTGGCATTGGCAGGGAAACTGGAGAGAAGTACCTGTAAATCGCGATCGGTATAGCAATACTGGGCATTTTTGCCGCGTTCCACTTTATACAGAGGAGGACAACCAATATAGATATAGCCCTGATCGACAAGCTGTCTTTGATAGCGATAAAAGAAGGTTAACAGGAGGGTGCGAATGTGCGCTCCATCCACGTCCGCATCAGCCAGCAGAATAATCTTGTGATAGCGCAGTTGGGAGAGATTAAACTCTTCGCCCTTAATGCCCAACCCCAACCCTGTAATCAGCGATTGGATTTCGTTGTTCTTATAAATCTTGCTATCTTCGGCTTTCTCGATATTCAGCACCTTACCGCGCAAAGGCAAGATCGCTTGAAAGTGGCGATCGCGTCCTTGCTTAGCACTTCCACCTGCGGAGTCACCTTCCACCAAAAAGATTTCTGATTCTCTAGGATCTCGAGAACTACAGTCAGCTAACTTTCCAGGCAGGGTAGAAGACTCTAGCGCAGATTTGCGGCGTACCAGTTCGCGCGCACGTCGAGCCGCCTCAGCTGCATTAAAGGCTTGAATTGCCTTGTCTAAAATAGAAATGGCAACAGCAGGATGGAACTCCAAATATTCGTTCAGAACTTCGCCCACGAAAGAATCGACGATGCCGCGAACTTCCATATTTCCCAGCTTCGTCTTGGTTTGCCCTTCAAACTCTGGATTGGGAACCTTGACCGAAATCACGGCGGTTAGTCCTTCTCGGACGTTCTCCCCCGCCAGATTAGAATCGCCTTCTTTGAGCTTCTTTAACTTGCGCGCGATGACATTAAGACTTCGAGTTAGGACTGTTTTCAATCCTTCTAAGTGCGTACCGCCATCGATCGTGCGGATGTTATTGGCAAATCCGAGAATGTTGTCGTTATAGGCATCCACACACCATTGCAGCGCAACTTCTACTTGTACGTTATCGCGCTCGCCTTGCACGTAGATAATGTCAGGGTGAATCGGTTCCTTTTCGCGGGTCATGTAAGCGACATATTCGCGAATGCCACCGTCATAGTGATAGGTTTCGATTCTTGGTTCTTCTTCGCGGCGATCGGTAAACTGAATTTTTACGCCTGCATTTAGATAGGCTAGCTCTTTTAACCTTCCTGCTAAGGTTGTGAAGTCAAAAACGGTATCGGTTTGAAAGATTTGGGCATCGGGCTTAAACCTGACTTGAGTACCGCGACTGGGCGACTCAGCAATGCTCGTCTTCATATCGCCTAGGGGGACACCACGCTCAAAGCGATGCTCGTACACGTTGCTCTGCCGCCAGACCTTCACTTCTACCCATTCTGATAGGGCATTGACCACAGAAATACCCACGCCATGCAGACCACCAGAGACTTTATAACCGCTTTCCCCGCCAAATTTTCCACCTGCCCCCAGCTTTGTCATGACGGTTTCTAGGGCAGATTTACCCGTTTTGGGGTGAATATCAACGGGAATTCCTCGCCCATTATCAGAAACCGTCACAGAACCATCGGCTAAAAGTTCTACGAGAATCAGGTTACAATGTCCGCCTAATGCTTCGTCAACGCTATTATCTACGACTTCAAAAACAAGGTGGTGTAAACCTTTAGGTCCTGTAGAGCCAATGTACATACCCGGACGTTTACGAACATGCTCTATCCCTTCCAGGACTTGAATTTGGTTGGCATTATAAGTCTCGGCGATCGTTTCAAGCATGAACTAGACAACTCCAAATAAGGCTTCTAGGGTTAATTTTGACTTTAAATATCAAAATGCTACGCCATTATAGCTTAAATCGTTCCTAGGTGGGAATAACTGGCTTGTGAATGTATTTTTTGACCAAGATATAAGATACATGAGTTTGCGGTTTTCTGAGATTGCCACCCAATTCATCTTTTCGCTCTGGGGCAAAGATAAGGACAAAGAACTGCAATCGCTGCGTTTTGAATGGTGAGTCCTTACCTATGCTCGATGGCATGTTTGATAGTGTAGTCAGTGCTTGGACGCTGTGCAGTATTGCTAAAGTCGATCGCGCCTTATCAGAAATCCATTGCGTGTTCAAGCCCAAAGGCAAGTTCTTTTTCTACTTACAGGGTAGTGGCAACGAAAATATAGCGATCGACATTCAGCGATCGGCATTTCTAGAAGCAGACAAACGCAGGGCAATTCATGAATTGCCCTGCGTTTGTCTAAATAGTTTGCCTAAATACTAGACTTTCTTGAGCCAGCTAAACATAGCCCTTAAGTCTTTGCCAACTTCCTCGATTGGGTGCTCGGCTTCACGGCGACGCATAGCGGTAAAACCTGCTTTGCCAGATAGATTTTCTAAAACAAACTCGCGGGCAAATTGTCCAGATTGAATTTCAGACAAAATCCGCTTCATTTCAGCACGGGTGTCATCGGTGATGATTCGAGGTCCACGGGTATAGTCGCCATACTCAGCCGTATTTGAGATACTGTGGCGCATTTTTGCCAAACCACCTTCAACGACAAGATCCACGATCAACTTAACTTCATGCAAACATTCAAAGTAAGCTAATTCGGGTTGGTAGCCAGCATTGACAAGGGTTTCAAAACCTGCCTTGATCAGTTCGCTCAAGCCACCGCAAAGAACGACCTGCTCGCCAAACAAATCGGTTTCAGTTTCTTCGCGAAACGTGGTTTCTAAAATACCTGCACGAGTAGCACCAATACCCCGTGCATAAGCCATAGCGCGATCGCGGGCTTGTCCAGAAGCATCTTGATGAACGGCAAACAAGCCAGGTACGCCTTGTCCTTGGGTAAACACGCGACGCACCAAATGCCCAGGACCTTTGGGTGCGACCATCACGACATCGACATGGGCAGGGGGGACGACTTGAGCGAAATTAATATTAAAGCCATGGGCAAAGGCAAGCACATCCCCTGGCTTTAGGTTAGGGGCAATTTCTTTGTTGAAGATTTCTTTTTGCGTTTCGTCTGGCAACAAGATCATAATAAAGTCGGCGGCAGCAGCGGCATCGGCAACTTTTTTAACAGTTAACCCTTCGGAGGTTGCCTTTTCCCAAGATGGGCTGCCTTCATATAAGCCCACAATCACATCTAAGCCACTATCTTTGAGGTTAAGGGCATGGGCGTGACCTTGAGATCCATAACCAATGATGGCGATCTTCTTATTGGCTAAAAAATCAAGATTAGCGTCCGTGTCGTAGTACATGCGAGCCATAGTATTTAGGTATCTCCGAGGCGATCGATGAGTGATTTATAGAATATGCAAAGTTAATGCGATCTACTAGTTTAGCCAAAATCTGCCCCTATTTTGTGGTTCCTGCCTGTAGAAATTGGGAATAGCTTACGGAGCTTTTGCTCGTCCTGCTAGTGACTCACCTTAATCAAACTGATATGCTTAATAAGTAGTAATCCTCACCTTCTGATTAAAATCACTATGCTACAGGTAGAAGAAACTGTTCAGTCGATCCCATCTCTCAATGGCGATGGTCAAAACTCAGTGGCGACACAAAGACCTTGGGGCTCTTTTACAGTATTAGAGGAAGGGCGAGGTTATAAAATAAAGCGCATTGAGGTCAGACCCGGACATCGACTGAGCTTACAGATGCACCATCATCGCAGCGAACACTGGATTGTGGTATCTGGTACTGCGAGAGTTGTCTGTGGAGAAAATGAAATTATGGTGCATACAAACCAGTCTACCTATGTGCCCCAATGTACGGCTCACCGTTTAGAAAACCCTGGGGTTATTCCGCTGATTTTGATTGAGGTGCAAAATGGCGAATATCTTGGGGAAGACGATATTATTCGCTTCCAAGATGACTATTCAAGGCATGAAAAGAAGGAAGTCAAGTCCTAGATTGGCAATTTTAGATAAAATCTAAGATTTATGGCTACAAAATTTTATAGCTATATTAGAGCCGACCTATAGCAATCAGGCATGATTCATAAGAATCGCAGGGGCAATTCATGAATTGCCCTGAAATACTGGCGATCGCTAAATTTTGATGGCTAAAATTCTATCCCCCTACCTAAATCCACTCAATCCTTAACTAAAGCGTGATCAAGATTCCTCCTTTTGATGTAACCAAGCAATTTGAACTAATTGGTGAAGAATTAAACAAAACGGTTACAGCCGTCTTAGCCTCAGGTCATTATGTCGGTGGCGAGCATGTCACCCAATTTGAGTCTGAGTTTGCGCAATATATTGGCACAGAATTTGGTGTGGCTTGCAATTCAGGCACTGATGCTCTGTATCTCGCTTTACGATCGCTGGACATTGGTGCAGGGGATGAGGTGATTACGACGCCTTTTACGTTTTTCTCAAGCGCAGAAGTAATCGACATGGTGGGGGCAAAACCTGTATTTGTCGATATTGAGGCCCATAGCTTTAACCTTGACCTCGCTTTGGTCGAGCAAGCAATTACAGAACGAACCCGTGCGATTTTACCCGTACATTTGTTTGGTCGTCCCGTCGATATGACCCAACTGATGGCGATCGCCCGCAAACATAATTTATATGTCATCGAGGATTGCGCTCAATCCACAGGGGCGACTTGGGCAGATCGTAAAGTCGGCAGCATCGGTGATATCGGTTGCTTTAGCTATTACCCTACGAAAAATTTGGGTTGTTGCGGGGATGGTGGACTGGTAACGACGAAGGATGCTGCGATCGCACAGAAAATTCGGGTTTTGCGCGAGCATGGCAGCCCCCAACGGTATTATCACGACTACATCGGCATGAACTCTCGCCTAGATGCGATTCAAGCCGCGATTTTACGAGTAAAGCTTCCCTATCTGGATAAGTGGAATTTTTTAAGAAAAGTGATCGCCGCTCGCTATCAGCAGTCGCTGCAATATCTTGAGGGCATTGTATTACCTGCGGATTGTGCAGGCAGTGTTTGGAATCAATACACGATTCAGATTTGTAACCGCGGCGGGACGCATCCCGAAGGGAATCGCAACGCGATCCAAGCAAAGCTCAAGGAATTGGGCGTAATTTCCATGATTTACTATCCCTTGCCTTTGCACTTGCAAAAGGTTTATGACTATTTAGGTCATGGGAAAGGTAGTTTTCCCGTTACGGAAGCCGTAAGCGATCGCGTCCTTTCGTTGCCCATGTTTCCCGAACTATCAGAGGAACAACAAGATATTGTGGTCGATGCATTGAAACAATGCCTGATTTAATTGGCTGGGGTAAAAACCTAACTGCCCGCTAATTGCCAAACACTAATGGCTATGAATCTTTGCCCCCCAATGATTTAGAGCTGCTTTGAGCGTTTCTAAACGGATGGGTTTGCTAACGTAATCATTCATGCCAGCGGCAAGACAGCGATCGCGATCTTCGTGCATGGCTCCTGCTGTCATGGCGATAATAATCGGACGCTCTTGGGGCTGCCATTTCTGGCAAATTTGTTGCGTTGCCTCTAAACCATCCATTTCAGGCATTTGCACGTCCATCAAGATGATGTCGTAGGTGCTTTGGTGCAAACAGGTCAAGACTTCTAAGCCATTGTTAGCAACAGCCGCATCATAGCCAAGCTTACCCAGCATTCTTAGGGCCACGATTTGATTGACGGGGTTATCTTCAGCTAAAAGGATGCGTAAAGTCGTTGAAGTCTTAGCTTCTCGATCTGCTTCTACTGAGTCGTCCTGAGCTACAGCCCGATCGACGAGCTTGGCGAGAATATCAAACCGAAACACAGTGCCCTGCCCTAAAACGCTGGTGAAGGTAATATCTCCCCCCATCAAGCGTACAATCTCACGGCTAATTGGCAAACCTAAGCCCGTTCCCTCATTGGATTTAACACCTGATTCAGTTTGGGCAAAGATTTCAAACACGCAATCGCTTTCTTCCGTGGCAATCCCAACGCCAGTGTCTTCCACTTCAAACTTTAAATTCACGGTCGATGAGGAACGATCGATCGCTCCTGTTGAGGCGCGTAAAATAACAGATCCCCTGTGCGTAAATTTGATCGCATTGGTGAGCAAATTAATCATCACTTGCCGCAATTTAATTTCATCGGTTTCAATATGTTGAGGCAGTGACTGCGTGCGTTCAAAGATCAGTTGCAAGCCTTTCGTCTCAGCCCTTTGACGTAACATATCTTGGATGCCATCCAGGAGGGCATAGAGATCGAAATGATTGGCATTTAAACTGATTTTGCCTAACTCAATTTTGGACATTTCCAAAACATCATTGATCAAAGCCAATAAATGTTCGCCACTGTTGTTGATGATGCGAAGATTTTCTCTTTGCTCTTGGGTGAGGGCTAGATCGCTCACCATGAGTTGTGTAAAGCCAAGAATGGCATTGAGGGGCGTGCGTAACTCATGACTCATTTTGGCAAGAAAACTGGTTTTAGCTTTGTTCGCAGCATCTGCATCTTCTTTAGCTTGCTGTAGTTCCAGTTCAGAGGCTTTGCGATCGCTAATATCTCTTGCTACCCAGATCACAGAGTCATCGGCGATCGGCGAAACACTTGCCGAAAACCAAATTGGCTTACCGTTGATTTCCAGTAGGTACTCGGTATTTAGGGTTTGCTGGGTGTTAAGCACCTGCCAAATCTGATGCATAAATTGCTCTGCCTGCGATCGCTCGAACACTTGATATAGCGTCTTACCCACAAGTTCCTCGGCAGGTCTGACCAAAAGCGCATCATTCGTAGGCGTAACCTTGAGGTAATATCCTTGCGAATCGATCACCATAATCACATCAGTCATTGCCCTAAATAAGGCTCGCAATTCGGCAGCAGTGCGCTTTTGTTGAATTGCAGCGCCCAATTGTTCGGCTACATCTGAAATTAATTTAACCGAGCGGCGATCGTGTTCCCGAATTTTAACTGTACAAAAAACTAGAATCGCTAAGACCTGACTTTGAGAACTGGTCGGCTCATCTTTAATCAAAATCGGGATGCCCAACAAGGAATTTAAATCTGCTGCCGTGGCTAAACTCGTTCTCAAGAAACTTTGAGGATATGAGTCAAGGTCTTGAATCCACTCCACCTGCTGACTAGCCCAAACACGACCGACTAGATCCTCATTCGGTAAAAAAGAAAATCCCTCTGAAAACGTGCGAAATTCTTGCAGAGCTGCTGCCATCTTTTCATCGTCAAGCGGCTTACAGTAACGGGAAGGCCGACATTCGAGCACAAGCCCATCTGCACTGACCGACCAAGCTTCCCCATAGTACCAACCTGTGGCTTCGCAAACCCCTTGGAGCAACGCTTGCAAGGCTGCATCAAAATCAGGCGCTTCATTAATTGCTTGATTGAGACTGAGCAATAACTGAGTCTCCCGATCTGCCCGCTTGCGATCGCTAATGTCTCGCACGATCATCAAAACTTCATCTTCACCACTCACAGCAATGCGACCTTCATAGTCGAGGATCTCACCATCGATCGACAACTGGTAGTCAAAAATTTGAACTTTACCCGTTAAAAGAGCTTGTTCTATATGGTGCATCCGCTGTTGATAGACGTCAGGTGGCAGGAAATCTGCAATATTTTTGTGAATGGTTGTCTCAATGGGATAGAGCGTTTTTACATCTTTCCCTGGCTTCATATCTAGATAGGTACCATCTCGATTTAACCGAATCATTAAATCTGGAAACGCCGATACGATCGCTTGATTGCGGTTTTCGCTCTGCCGTAAGGCAATGGCTGACTGACTTTGTTGGCGATCGCGCTGCTCCAGCACTTGCAGCAATTGATTCATCGAATTTGTGAAATTTCCCAGCTCATCGTCGTCAGTTAAACCGAAACGAGCAGATAGATCGCCAGTCGCACTAATCTCAGTAATGCATCTATCCAGGCGTGAAATCCGCGAGAGCACCAGTTTTTCTAAACTGAGTAAGGTGACAATACCAAAGATAGTGCCTGTTCCTATCATCAAACACATCAGTTGAATCACCGCCTGCTGCGCATTTTGGAAAGTTGTACGATTTCGATCGATCCGCAACAGTAAATCGGGATTGCCCTCAAGATCTTTGATGACTGTATAGGTCGAAAGCACCGAATCGCTGAGTGGTTCTATAAAAACTGGTATTGGCTCAGAGGGTAGGTGGATCGGATTGCTTCCCAAGGCGATTTTTGCTTTTTGCCATTCTAGAGGCAAATTTTGCTCGTTATAGGTAAGTACTTTAATATTCAGCCCCGATACTTGAACTAGGGTGTTTAGATAACTACTGTCCAAATAACGACCGAAAATCACAGTGCCACGCACAGGTCCTATAGCTTCGCTGGTTAAAATTGGATGGGCCGTAATCAACATCGGCGCTTGGGGCATCATTACTAGCCTAGTCAAAGGCTGCTGAGGTTTTTGCCTGCTCAATAGGCTTCCAGTCTTTATGTCTTGCTCGATCTGTTCGGGAAGGGGCGATCGCTGCTTTTTTTGCCAATCAAATCCTGTGCTGTAAACGATTTGTCCCTTAAGATCGACATAAGCGATCGCATTAATTTTTAGATTTGCTAACTGTTGATCGCCTAAATTTGAGGAGATATAGGTCTGATTGCGATTCTCAATAAATGCGTAGGTATCATCCCATTGACTCCAGTCATTCCAACGCTCTTGAAACAATAGGCGATCGTTGAGGAGAATATTGACGGTTTCTTTAATGTTTTGATGCGCATTAACTTTCTCTTCCTCGAGCGCATTTCTCACTAAAATCGATGATGACACGACATATAGTGCAGCATTAAGACCAATTAGGGTTGCAGCGATCGCGAAAAGGGTCTTTTTCCGCAGTGTCATAGAACGATTTGTCCACAGGATTTAGAAAATCATTACCATTGCGTAGGCATTGCTGAATCGTGGCATAAAACCATATGGGTAGCTTACCCTGTTAACTGTCCTTACAAAAGCTATGTAGTAAAAAACTATGTAGTGATTCATAGAGAACAAACTACCGTGGGCTCGATCGCAAATCTAGGGCAATAGAGTTCATAATGCCCCTATTACCCTAACTAAATAATACGTCCAAGTCAAAATTTCAAGCTATGCGATCGCCATAGGCTCTGGAATCGCTTCCGCCAAAGACTGCTCGACTTGCAACAGCAGATCGGGACTGTACACCTCACAAGAATTATTTGGACTTTCGATCAATTTTACGCAGTACAGCTCAGCACCCAATTCGCGAATGGGCAGGGTTAAGACAGTCTGAATGTAAATCGCGATATTCTCTGCCGTAGGCACGACATCGGCAAAGTAAGGAATGTCCTTATTTAAAAAGGTATGATCCATTGGATCGAGCACATACTCAGCGATCGCCTGTTGCACTTTTCCTAAGTCGGCAATCATGCCCGTACGCGGATGGATCTCACCACGAATCGTCACTTCTAGATGATAGTTATGACCATGCCCATTTACACGAGCGCATTTGCCATAAATTTCTGAGTTTTCATCGAAACTGAGATGATCGAGCGCCAAACGATGAGCTGCCGAAAAGTGCGTACTAACTGTGAGATTTGCGTGCATAGCTTTACCTTGATAATCTGCCCAGAGTTCGGGATGTTCAAATAGTCGAATTTTAACCAATGGCAAATGGGGGGCCAGACGTTGCCATATAACGCGGGCAATATTTTCAGTTGTTGGCAAGGTTTGCTCAAACTCAGCCCAAGCATGATTTAGATAGCTAAAATTTAGCTGAGAGGTGACTTCTTTAGCAATAATATGCTTCACCTGAGATAGGTTTAGCACCATGCCAGTGTCATTAATCTCTCCCAACATCGAAACAAACAAAACATAGTTATGACCGTGCCCAGGAAAGTTAGAGCAACCGCCAAATTTGATTTGGTTGTCACGATCTGAGAGTTCGGGTAGCCAATAACGATGACTTGCCGAAAATTCAGCACGTCGGTTAATTACGCATTTAGGCATCAGATATAAGGGCTTTGGCGATTGTAAAGTTTCTTTTAATAAGGTAGCACTGCTATAGGATGCATGGGAAAGGTTCCATCTCCATATCTCTAAAACCTATCTTTGGGCTTATGCTGGTGGGTTAGGAGGTTGAAGGGGCTGAATGAGATTATTTTGTCTGTGAGCAAAGAGTTTGCCCATTAGTTGATTGAGCTGCGTTTGCCCGTAAGTTTGCTGTGCAGTGATATTTGTTGGTATTTGGGCATCTGAGATTTGAACTTCTGAGATCTGTGACTCTACCTCAGCCATTTCTGGGGTCAGGGAAGCTCGAGCGGGAATGGCACTGATAGGCTGACTGATAGGCTGATTGAAAGGCTGGTTTAGCAATGGTGGTGGGACAAAAGGAGTTGCTGGAAAAGGCGAACTCACAGAAATCAGTTCGGGTGGTTTATAGGGTGATGGATCGACAAACGTGGATATGGGTTCAGTTGAAAGCGTTTCTGTCGGTTTCTCTATGGTTACTGGCACTGGAGGTGTGGGTATTGGAGGCGTGGGAACCTCTGATATCGTCGGTATAGCTGGCGCGATCGCTTCACTAGGGGGAGCTATGGTTTCATAAAGCAAAGATCCAGGTGCAATTAAAGCCCTTGCCGCGATCGCATAGTTCACAATCGAACTAGACGAGCCCACACAGGCATTTTCGCCAACTTTGCTCTTACCGAAGATGAGAACCCCAGCGCCGAGATTTACCCCTGCGCCGATTTCAATCCAGCCATCTTGAGCGTGTAAAACGGTGCCCATACCAATGCAGACCCCAGCCGCAATTGTAATTTTGCTGCCAGGATCTGCTTGGATTAATACTCCTGGTGCGATCGCCGCACTAGGATGAATTGTGACATCGCCACTTATGTAGGTGTGAAAATCACCAATTGGTTCCAGAGGTGGCAAATGCATTGACTTATTTGGTTGACTTACTCGATTGACGCTCTAAAGCAGAGCAGATTAAGGACGTTGAATAATTCCTTCAAATACACGACGCTTTGCCTTGGGATCGATTCCAAGGAGACGAACATAGTCACCACTGTGTTCGTTCATACAGGCTTCGAGTGCTGCAATCACAGATGCTTCCGTTGTTGCTTCTAGAGGAGCGCAGCTATGCCAAGAACTAATGCGGAAGCGACGCTCATCGGTATGCTCTGTGCCAATGCGATAGCCCTGTGACAGCAACTGACGCACGCGATTCACAATATCAGCACTGAGCTTACCTAAATAGGCTTGGGCTGTACCTTGGGCTTTGCCACTTGAAGCGGCAGAACTAGCACTTGGAGCAGCATTACCACTTGGGTTACCACCTGGGCGATGAATGATGGTTTCCACAACCCGACGTTTGGCTTTTGGATCGACACCCACTAAGCGAATATACTCACCAGAAAATTCCTGTAAATAAGATTGCAAGGTAGCCATGACCCCTGATTCGTGTGTGGCAGTAATTGGAGCGCAGGGAACCCATGCGCTGGTTCGCATGCGGCGATCGTCAGCATGTTCGACCGTAATGCGATTGCCTTGGCTCAACAAATTTCTGACTTGACTTGCCAAATCTGCACCAACACCAGCCGAGCTAACGCCAGTTCGCGACGAAGAACCAGAAGCCTGTGAAGAAGAACTACTTGCTGAGATTGGTGCTTGACCTGGACGATGCACGATCGCTTCAAAAATGCGACGTTTGGCTTTTGGATCGACGCCCACCAAGCGCACATATTCATTACTATGTTCTGCAACATAAGATGACAAAGCTGAAACTACCCCTGCTTCGTTGGAGGCATCAAAAGCAACCCCTGTTTGCCAAGCACTCGCCTTGAGACGTCGCTCATCGGCAAACTCGGTGCTCACACGGTGACCTTGAGCTAGTGCCTGTCTGAGCTGACTGAGCAAATCTTGGGACAAACCACTTCCATTGCCGCCACTGTTTGAAGGGCTATGAGTCGCTCCCACATTGGAACTAGCGCTGTAGGAAGATGGAGAAGAACTCGCACCTGTCGAAGCAGCCACAGGTTGGTCGTCAGGACGCTGCACGATAATTTCTTGAACCCGACGTTTTGCTTTTTGATCGATACCAACCAGACGGACATATTCACCCGTATGTTCTTGCAAGCAAGTTTGGATTGCAGAAATCACAGTTGATTCGCTGCTAGATTGTGGCAAGGTAAAACTCTGCCAAGAACTCGTACGAAAACGCCGCTCATCCGCATACTCTGCGCCGACCCGAAGTCCTTGAGCTAAAAGTTGGCGAACTTGACCTGCAAGATCCTGTTTGTGTTGTCCGTTCTGTGACTGCATATTCGTGAGGTTTTGATTAGTAGATTTTGATTCAGTCGTTGCTTTCGCTGCTTTTGCTGCTTTCGCTCCATTCGCTTTAGAGGACTGTTTGGCGGGCTTGCGCAAATTATCACGAATAGGGGCGATACATTCAATATTATCGGCACAGCGATAGCCCATTCGCAATGCATTATTTACACCAATCACATGACTGGCAAATTTTTGTTCGTCTTCATGAACATCAGGCAAGCGGTCGGCTTGCTGTTGCGTTGTAATTACAGATCCAGAGGGCACATACTTACCTTCTGGAATCTCTACATCTTCTACAAGTACGTGCATTCCTATAATGCAGCCATCTCCCACAATAGCGTTAAAGACTGTAGAGCGAAAGCCAATAAAGCAGTTATCTCCAACATAAGCAGGTCCATGGATTAATGCCATGTGGGTAATCGAAGAGTTATTACCAATCCAAACAGAGTATTGTTTGTCATCATCCCCAGTTACTCGCCCTTGTTCGAGTCCATGAATGACAACGCCATCTTGAATATTCGTGTTATCACCGATGCGAAATGGGTTGCCCTCATCAGCACGAATAGAAGTTCCAGGTGCAACGAGAACATTCGCTCCAATCCGAACATCACCTATGATGTTAGAAAAGGAATGAACATAGGCAGATGAGTCAATTGTTGGCTCAGCTAAATTTTTAGACCAAGGGGTGGGGGGAGCAGCAAAGCTACGAACTACCATACTCTTAAACGTGCCATAAAACTTCCTTGATTACCGCGATCGCGGTGACATCGGTGAGCTAAAAGCGCACTCTCCAAATAACGATTACTAATGATAAAAAATGAATTTAGAAGTGTCCGTAAATCCGTTAACTAAATAGCTTACTTAGCTATCCTACTGACCGAACACGCAAAGGCGAGAGGATGTGAATTCTAAATATAGATGCTTGATAAATCTGGAATAAATCTTCGGACTGCGAGACATCACAAAACCGATAAGATTCTCTCTAAATAATTTTCTCACGAATTGATTAGCCTTGAATATTTTTGGATCGAAATAAAATATTTGGATCGAATTAGTAAGGGTTATCTTCCTTCAGATTTTTTGCTGTAAAGAAGGTAATTATCAAGGCTAACTGTATCAATGATTGCTATCACAGCAGCGTCAATGGGACGTTTTTCACTATCTCGTACAAGACGTGCACCACTACCACGACTTACGAGTACCCACTCTTCTACACCTGCTCCTACCGTATCGGCTGCCACTTCATAGTCTAACGAGAGTTGTCCTTCAATATCAATGAGTTGCAACATCAAAAACTTTGTTCCTGATAGATTGTCCTCTTTGTATGTACTGACAACTGTGCCGACAACTTTAGCGATTTGCATGATTCTATGGAGAGGTGAAAAAGAGTCGCGAAGTTTGAATTGAGATCGCAATAGCGATCGCTGAGTTCATAATTCTTGACTCGCAGTCATTTCGTGGCTGATGACCCTATAGGGCTACATTAAGCGCCTATCTATGGTCTGTTTAGAGGACGGATGGCGTTAACATTATCGCGGAATTGTTCGACTTCTTCGGTGTAGCGAATCGGTAGAACGTATTCTAAGTTTTCATGAGGACGAGCAATGATGTGGGTAGATAGCACTTGTCCACCATTGACTCTTTTTACAGACTCAGTACCAGCAGCAACTGAAGCTTGTACTTCAGAGACATCCCCTCTAACGATAACGGTTACACGACCACTACCAATCTTTTCGTAACCAACAAGGGTGACACGGGCGGCCTTGACCATAGCATCTGCGGCTTCGACTACGGCTGGGAAGCCTAGTGTTTCGATCATGCCAACTGCGATCGCCATAAAATATACTCTCCTTAAAAGTTCAGTGATAGATATCAGTCTTTTACAATTTCTAGAACATTGATGTTTTAGAAATTAGTCATTCATAATTCAGAATCGATCGGATCGATATTGTTCGCGTTACTCAAAAAGCGAATTGTTCTACTTCACGCGTATAGCGAATAGGTAAGACATATTCGAGGTTTTCATGAGGTCTGGCAATAATGTGGGTAGATACAACCTCACCACCATTGACTCGCTTCGCCGACTCAACGCCTGCTGATACGGAGGCTTGCACCTCAGACACGTCACCTCTAACGATGACGGTTACACGCCCGCTACCAATCTTTTCGTAACCGACAAGAGTGACACGAGCGGCTTTGACCATAGCATCTGCTGCTTCGACAATAGCAGGAAAGCCTCTGGTCTCAATCATTCCAACTGCAATGGGCATATTATGTTGATATCCTATGGCTTTATATAGAGGCTGATGACAGCCATAAAGCAATTTGTACTTCAAGAAATGCGATGAGACAGAGTAAAAATACTTAGTTTTTCATCTAGTGAATTGATTCCAAATTGCTAAGCTCTAGGCAAGAATTAACCTGAGCGCAACTTTAAATTTTAGCTAGAATTGTGGACATATTTGCTATTAATTTTTAATGATTAATACAACGCAATATTCTTCAATTGCTAAGTTCACAAAACAACCAAAAAGTTAATCGGAATTTGCTACGAGGATAGCCACGATCGAAATTGAAATTTGATAACGGACTATTCAAGTTTGATTACCTATATATCAGCATAAGCAGTGGCTTTGCATTTTGCAACATAAGTTACGATGATTAATCTAAATGCCTGACATAATAGGTGGTTATACTTAATGTCAGTTTGAGGTTCCTTGCCCATACCAAAGCATCTCAGAAATCATGAAGATTCTCAGGAGTAAGACTTCTGCCTAGCTAATCAGTTCTACTCAGCGATCGGCTTGATCAGCACGACCCCATCTCGTTGGTCAAGATCTTGGAGAAAAACTTTTATCTGCTCGTCTTTGGCAGTGGGTAGAGTCTTCCCAACAAAATCGGGATGAATCGGTAGCTCCCTATGCCCTCGATCCACTAAAACCAGCAGCCTAACTATTTTAGGTCTGCCATAGTCATGGATTGCACTCAACGCCGCACCAATCGTACGACCGCTGAAAATAACATCGTCCACGAGAACGACTAGCTTGCCGTTAATATCAAACGGGATTTCTGTTTTACCAGGCGCACGCAAACCAATCCGATCTAAATCGTCTCGGTAAAACGTAATATCGATCGCACCTACAGGTACAGATACCCCTTCTAAGAGCAGAATCTGTTTGGCAATTAGTTCGCCTAAAGGGACACCTCTGGTACGAATCCCCAATAAGGCAATCTCTGACAGACTACCACTACCCTCAATTACCTGAGATGCCAATCGATTTACAGTACGACGTAATTCATCAGCAGAAAGAATCTCAACCGTTTTTTGCTTAGGCACACAAATTAGGTTCTCTAGCTAGATAGGCTTGAATATATGCTTACTGGCAAAGACGCAGAGAGATATTTAGAGATATTTCTCAATCGTTCCTGCGAGCGTAGCCTTTGGAACAGCACCAACAACTACATCGACCCTTTGACCTGCCTTGAACAGCATGAGTGTAGGGATGCTCCGAATGCCATATTGACTGGCAACGTTAGGGTTCTCATCGGTGTTGAGCTTCACAACTTTGATTTTGCCTTCATATTGCTCGGCAATTTCATCAACCACAGGAGCTACCATGCGACAAGGACCACACCAAGGTGCCCAGAAATCAACCAGAACAGGCACTTCGCTGTTTATTACGTCCTGCTCAAAGCTAGAATCTGTGACTGCAACCGCTGATGACATGTTCTGTTAACTCCCTATGGTAATAAGTGGACAGCTTTTAAGGCAAATAACTTTGTAGCTAGTATAACAGTTAAGTGCAGTAACACAAATAAACGATTTCCTTATGCATTTCGCCGTCAAGCACTGAGTTATTACAATAGACAGTTGAAAGAAATTTTGAAGTCTCGCAATCTTTGGGTTAGCTAAGTTTAAGATTTAAGTAAGTAAAACTGCTTATTGAAAAGAATATCCATAAGAAACCGCCTAGACAAAATGCCTAGGCGGAATGTGGTGTGAGGAGTGAACGGAAACTTTCGTCTCCGCTTATCTATATATTGTAATCTAATCTCAAGAATTGTTATTAGCTACATGGAATGTCTTCAGAATTGTGTAGAAATTTTGTCAATTTATGTGTTCTTCTTAACCAATGCAAGCAACTGTTAACCAATGAGAGCAACTGAATCTTTGCTGAAAGTATTTCGAAGTCGGAAGATGGCTGCTCTGCTATTTTTAGGTTTTTCGTCAGGACTTCCCTATGCATTAATAGATGACGCTTTTAAAGCATGGATGACAAAGGCTCAACTAGATTTAAGCACTATTGGGTTTCTTGTTGGTTGGGTCAAATTGCCCTACTCTCTAAAATTTCTTTGGTCACCGTTTGTCGATCGCTTTGTACCCCCTTTTTTAGGAAGGCGACGTGGGTGGATGGCGATCTCGCAGGTGGGCTTAGTATTGGCGATTTTGCTAATTTCTACGCAAATATCAATAGTAATAAGCTTAACTGGTGAAGCTCGATCGATTGCACTCAATCTTTCGATATTTGCTGCTTTTGCGATCGCGTTTCTGAGTGCGACACAAGACATTGTGATTGATGCCTATCGTACTGATGTCTTGGAAGAGAGGGAATTCGGTGCAGGCGTGGGCACTTATGTAACTGGGTATCGCATAGCACTGATCTTGACAGGTGTTATTGGATTTGTACTTGCCGATCGGATCGGCTGGGCTTGGGTTTATGCTTTGATGGCGGTTTTAATGGGATTAAGTATATTTACTGCAATCTGGTCGCCTGAACCTGTTCGACCTGTTACCCCACCAGAAACGCTCGATCAAGCTGTGATTAGACCGTTTTTTGAATTTCTGAGCAGACTGGGCTGGAAGCAAGTTGTACTAGCGTTGATGTTTATCATCCTTTATCGTTTGGGCGATAACATGGTCAACACCATGGCAGTATCTTTTTTGGGTGGTAAAGGACTGGAATTTAGTGACGCAGAGATCGGTTATTACAGGAATGGCTTAGGTTGGATTGCTACGATTGTCGGGACTTTGGCTGGTGGAGCGATTCTCAGTCAAATTGGTGTGAACCGATCGCTTTGGATTTTTGGGATTTTGCAAGGCGTGAGCAATTTGGGCTATTTTGCTTTGGCGATCGCAGGGAAAAATCTCTATTGGCTAATTGCCGCAATTAACGTCGAGAACTTTTGTGGTGGTTTGGGCAATGCTGCTTTTTTGGGTTTTTTGATGAGTCTATGCAATCCTAGTTTTTCAGCAACACAGTTTGCTTTGTTTTCTAGTCTTTTTGCTGTAGGTCGCGATCTGTTGGCTTCTCCTGCTGCTGGCGAAATCGCACAACGGTTGCAACAGTATGTTCCTACACAACCTGCACTCAGCGAAGTGATTTATTTAGCAGGAAGCGATCGCAAAGGGTGGCCTTTATTCTTTTTGATTACGTTGATTGCTGCAATCCCAGGACTGCTGCTTTTACCCTTTTTTGCACCTTGGAATGCTAAACATAATGTGAATCTTGATGATGGATAGAATTCAGTTGTCAGTTGTCAATTGTCAGTTAACAGTTGTCGGTTCAAAAGCCAAAAGCTTTTTTTCTTAAAATTCGCGATTAGAAGGAGGTAAAAACTTGGAAGAAAGTTGTTTGGATGTCAGGTCAATTACCCGTCGCTTTGGTGGCTTGGTCGCAGTCAATCAAGTCTCTTTTTCAGTGAATCGAAATGAGATTTTTGGCTTGATTGGTCCAAACGGAGCGGGAAAAACGACCCTATTCAATATGATTACGGGTTTATTACCTCCCTCTAGCGGCAAACTGGTTTATGAAGGGCGAGACATTACCAAATTGCGACCTCATCGAATTGCGGCTTGCGGGATTGCGCGGACATTCCAAAATATTCGGCTCTTTGGTGAATTGTCGGCATTAGAAAATGTAGCGATCGCCCACCATATTCATACCAAAACAGGCATCTTTCGCGGCATTTTAGGTTTGCCACCGACAGCCAGAGAGGAACGTCACACCCGCAATAACGCTCTTTCGCTTCTCGATTTGGTTGGTTTAATTGAGAAATCCGATCAAAAAGCCAAAAACTTTGCCTATGGCGATCAGCGCCGCCTTGAAATCGCCCGTGCTTTGGCTTTACAGCCCCAAGTTCTGTTATTGGACGAACCCGCCGCAGGCATGAATCCCAATGAAAAGAAACAGTTGAGCGAGTTCATTCGCCAGATTCGCGACCAGTTTAACTTGACGGTGCTGTTGATCGAACACCACGTTCCGTTGGTGATGGGGCTATGCGATCGCATTGCGGTTTTAGACTTTGGTCAATTGATTGCGTTGGGCGAACCTGAAGTGGTTAAAAACGATCCTGCGGTAATTGAAGCCTATTTGGGAGATTGAGCCGATCTAAATGTGCGAAGATCTATCGTATTGCTTATAGGTTATCTTTCCACAAAAAATCATAGGAACAAACGAATGATGAAATTTTTCCTTTTTCGCAAGTTGCACCGTTATATAGCCCTGACTGTTTGCCTTCCGCTCTTTCTAACGCTAGTTACAGGAATATTGATCACGGTTGTCCAAGAATGGCAGCTAAATATTGGCGTGAAATCTAACCTACTCATACAGATTCATACTGGTGAGATCTTCCATTTGCAGGCTTTTTATCCAATTCTCAATGGATTGGGACTCATCGGTTTGATTGTGACTGGCTTGAGCATATCGGGTATCTTTAGGAAACCGCAGCGATCGTAATTGCCGTCTGGATATCCCGCGAGGCACTGTATTTTTTCAATAATCTCCTTTATTGGATTCGCTATAACTGGATTCCTGTCTTGGGGGCAATGCTCCTTGGCGCGATCGCCTATAAAGTTTTCAGCAAATCTTAATCGGGACGATAGATTGCACAGGGAAGATGATGGGCATCGATCGCTACGACAAGATCGATCGCGAGGTTCCAAACTTTGGAACTTTGGGTTAGCGGTGTCATAAACAGGTCTGGTGGTAGCGATCGCCAAAAATATTGCACGAATTCGAGAATTTCAGCATCGCTCATGCCAGCTTTACCCTGAGAAATGCGTTTGTGTTCTGCTTCCTGTCGCCATTGCAGACTGAATTCGTAGCTCAGTGGTTTGAGCACAATTAGACTATCTAATCGCTGCCACAAGGGAATGTAATCGTAGAGTCTGGCATTGCACTCCAAGGCGAATTCTCGATCTGCTTCAGAGACTAGTGGTGGCGTATATTTGGAGAATTTGGAAATTGGCAAAGGATGCACGCCAACAAACCAACCTTCAAACCAAACCATATCCGCACCCTGATGCTGTAATGGCAAAGTGCGATCGCCTGCGCCATCATGGAGTGATTTATCAAAATGGGGAATCTCTATGCTAGTCGAGCGATCGCGCAATCGCTCCAAGGTTTCAATCCCAAGCTCAACATCATGAGTACCTGGTGGACCGCGCCAGATCAAACGCGGATCGCGTTCTCTCAATTGTTGGCGATCGGCATAGGTCTTATAGAGGTCATCCAAAGAGATACTGACGCAACTTTTACCTAACAGCCTCAAGATTCTCTCTAGAATGTCTCCGAGTGTCGTTTTGCCTGTGCCCTGCCCCCCTAAAACTCCTTGGATAAACGGACGATCTAATTGCTGTTGGCGATCGGCGAGACGTATGGCTAAGGGGAGCCACAGATGCCATAAAGTTTCTAAAAAAGTAGAATCTTGCTTAAAGTCAGGCAAATCTTGACGTAGTAAATCGCATACAGGCTGGGCTAGGCGCGATCGCTGCTCTACCTCATGTTCGACATTATGCTGGGTAATATCAAAGGCTCTGGCTCTAGCATCGTCCCGCAAAATATCAGCTTCTAATTGCTTTTGCTGCTGACTTGTCAGATCGTCACCCATAGAGAGATGATGGAGAATTTCTAAGATCGTACTGGTTGGGCTTTTAGGGGAGGTATCTCCTGCGTTCATGCGGTTTATGCAAAACTTGGCTATATGTTTAAATTGTAGAGGATAGAAGCGATCGTGATGTAATGAGTGATTGGATTCAAGTCAAGGGAATTATAAAAAAAGGACATGGTGTGGCTTCAGGGAAGTCAGGCGATCCGCGATTCCCAAAAGGAACGATCGCTATGCAGAAACCTTTGTTTGCAGAGAAGGGACTGGATATTTCTGGATACTTCCTCGGAACGATCAATGTTTCCATTTATCCTTATCTGTACGCGATCGAAAAATCCAAATATACATTTAGGGATGTCAAATGGGCTGATAGCGAACCTGCTGAGGACTTTTCCTTTTTTGACTGTCGCGTTATCCTGAATAGCGGCAAAAAGTTCGAGGGACTGATTTATTACCCCCATCCTGAGACAAAGCCTGAACATTTTCAAGCACCAGAAATCCTTGAGCTTCTGATGCCATCGATCCGAAATCTGAACTATGGAGACGAGGTGGTTTTGGAATTAGATCGGGGTCAAATTGAAATTCATGGGAATTAATTCGCATGAGACTCGAGATTGCCCTTGTAATTCTCTACTTTTCTGTCTCTATTTTTTGGAGCGTTGCTTGAACGATATAGGTAACAGCTGACTCGATACGTTGCCAACCTTCAGGAGATTGCAAATCTACGCCCAAAAAACAGTTGTTGGTTTTTGATTTGAGTAATAAAAATACCAATCCCGCCCCCAACACAGCACTAATTGCTGGTAAATCGACTTCTTCGGCGATCGCTTCTTGGCTTTGCAGAATATCTAAAAGCGATTTCCCCAGATCTTCTCTTACTTTGTGTAATTCATCGGTTAGTTCGTTTTGCTCCAATAGCTCCCAACGCATAATTTCTTGGGTTACGGGTCGCTTTTGCAAACCATGCAAAAATCGCAGCAGCATACTGGTCATTTTGTTGGCAAAAGGAATTTTTTCGTCAGCCAGCATTTCGCGATCGACGACTTCATCTAATGTCAACCAAAAGTCGCTGCTGCACCCATAGGCTCCCAACAATGAGGCAAGATTCTCAAAGTAACGGTAGATCAGTACTTTATCGACCCCAGCTTCTTTGGCGATCGCATTGACTCCCACCTTTTGAAACCCCGATCTTGCGAGTACAGAACCAACGGCAGCAAGGATTCTAGCTTTTGTCTCCTCTTTATTGCGAATCATGTGTTACAAATTGTTAAGTTGCTGGGCTTTGCATCTTGTCACCCATGAGTGACTATTGTATTGTTTAATATGTCACTACCTAGTGACTCTTGCGAAAAGTTGCGAAAGGTTTTGGCAATTGTAACAAAGTTACATTAAAAACTCAGTTTGGTTTCCATACAGTATCAGGGATTTGTCGATCGCAAGCAAGACAATGTCATGATTCCTCTCAAATGGAAGATGTAAATTTTTCGCAATCAATCGTAAGTTAAATTAATTCAATCTGTTTGTATTTAAACTTTCTTAAGCAAACGCGGAATAGGGGAAAGGTAGAAAATTATGACGACTGTTCTCGATCAATATTTCCAGTTAACCGATCGCGCTAACTTTGATGAAGCGGCTTTTGATGAACTCGTCGATCTATTTGCCGAGCAAGCCGAAGTCCAGCCTGCGGGTGGCTCTAAAGTTAAGGGGAAGCAAGCGATTACACAGCTTTATCGCATGTTTTTTCAGATGTACTCAGCCATGCAGCATGTCTGGACAACCCAATTGACGGACAATGGCGTCCAAGCTGCTTGGGCGATTGCGGGGCGACGACAAGATGGTGAGATGTTCGCGATGCAAGGGATTCACGTAGTTGAGCTGGATGCCCATGGCAAGATTCAAGCTTTAGAAGTGCGCGTTAATGATTCTGAGTCTGATTCTCACTAGCTGACTTTGGGCGCTAGCAGTTCAGTTTGGCACTGACTACAAAGACCAAAAAACTCTAGGGTGTGATAAAAAACCTTGAAGTCATAGGTCTGATTTAACTCCGCCCCCAAGTTATGCAGGGGACAACTGTGGATCGGTTCGGATTTTCCGCAATTCAAACAATTGAGGTGATGCTTATCTGTGGGCATGACACTGTAAACCGTTTCGCCAGTTGAAAGCGTTAGCGCCCTCACTAAGCCTTGCAATTTGAGCGTATCGAGCGAACGATAGACTGTGGCTAAACCCACACTGCGATCGCTATTCCGCAGCTCAGAATAGATGCTTTGGGCTGAAACTGCCTTGCTAAGCTGTTGCAACAAATTTAAGACCCGTTCTTGACTGCGTGTGAGTTTTACCTTCATGACCTACCCTTATCCCTATATCTCTATCATCCATTATCTAAGATTTATAGAGTATAGGACTTACGCATTGACAGAAAAGCAGAAATATGATGATTGTAAGCTAACCCTTTATCGGATGGCATCGGTGTGAGAAAACAGTCGAAACCCTCAACTGCTAAGTGTAATTGCAACCTTTACACTCTATTTTTACTAAACGATGCTACCTTAGCAGAAATCGCCACACAATTAGCAGAACATACGGGAGTATTAGTCAGTGTGCCCACAATGAGTCGAGCAATTAACAAAATGGGGTTCAGTCGAAAAAAAAACTCTGCACGCAGATAAACGAGATACAGAAGCCGTAAGACAATTACGTCTGGAATATCACCTCCTGTTCTGGGCGATCGAAACCGATAACCTGATCTTTATCGACGAAGCAGGGGTAAATCAGAGCATGACACGTACCCATGCACGTTCAGAGAAAGGGCAACGGGCTCATGGCAGCAAGCCCTATCGCCGAGGTGAAAATTTGACGATGATTGCAGCACTCGCAATGTCTGGCATCATTGCCACAATGACTTTTTTCGGTAGCAACGATATCTTGACTTTACTTGTTCTATGTGACTGAGGTATTGGTACCGCAATTGTGGGCAGGTGCAGTGGTGATTATGGATAATCTAAACCTCCATGTTACCGATGCGGTACGTGAAGCAATTGAGGAGGCGGGAGCCACCTTAATCTTCCTGCCAACTTATTCACCTGAGTTATCGCCAATTGAATTGTTTTGGTCTAAGGTCAAGGCTATCCTGCGTTCTATAGCTCCTAGGACTAAAGATGAACTTCATGCTGCGATTACTGAGGCATTTAATGCTGCTTCTCGTTCTGATATCTCTGGTTGGTTTGCGGAGTGCGATGCCCGTACTGTTCTCATTTGAAAACCGCTATGCAATTTACACAATCTAATTTACAGCCTCTTTAAATCTTCCAAAAGTCGATCGCAGCCTTTTTTAAATTCCTGCCAGTCCGCTTGAACTTGATGGCTATATTCCCTAGCATAGGTGAGTAACGTATCTCTCCACTTGTCAATTCCAGCAAAATCAATTAGTTGGTCGGCGATCGCTGAGTATTGTCTGCCACCGCTGCGAAGTTGCGCCCATGCCACAGTCTGTCCCAGAGACTCCATCAATTCCCCTACTTCCTTGAGTTTGTCATCCCATTTCTCTAACTTGAGGCGATCTGTAGGACTTTGCGTAGATTGAAGTTCTCGTAAAATATAGGATTTCCCATCGATCGCTACGGCATCAAGAAATGCGATCGGAACTGCTTGCATTCTTGTTTGCACGCCAAACACTCTCTCAGCCTCTGTTCCCCATATTGGCTGTTCCCAAACCGCATAGGGCTGTAGAGCAGAACTAACCGATGCTTTTAAATCTAAAAGATAATTGAGATCGGGAGAGCCATTACCTTCGACAAGGAGAATATACCGCTCGATGCCTAGGCTACCCGTGCCAGCAATGCGCTGTGCCGCATCCAGTAAATTAAAAAATTGAGGGTTGGCTTGCTTACGGGCAAACGCTTCCATCCATTTCTCCAGTTTTTTTTGTTGTGCTGCTGAAATGGGAAGCGATCGCTTTGGATCGTTTTTGATTTTTCGTTGCCCTTTAATCACCTCTGTACGCCTTTCGAGTAAATCGATGCGCTTCTCTTGATTTTTGCGTTCCAAAAGACTTGCGACCATTCCCTCGGCAGTATCTTTCCCGACCCAGTAGGCTTTTCCTGTAGCTAAGGCTTTGGTATAAGCCGCTAAAAACTGCTGACACAACAATTCAGCATCTTGCTCGCGAATATTTACGGATGAAGCTGCCACAAAAATACTGGTAAGAAAGCGAGAAACTTCCCAAGTACAGGGTGCTAAAATTGCTTCGTCAAAGTCATTAATATCAAAGTAAAGATTGCGGCGATCGCTTTTATAGCTACCAAAATTTTCGATATGGAGATCGCCGCAGATCCAAACCAGAGGGGCTTTTTTAAACCAAGACTTTACAGGGAGATCTTGGTAAAACAGATGACAAGTCCCGCGCAAAAATACAAAAGCATCAGAGCGCATGGCTTCATATTTTTGTGCCAATAAGGTGCAATCGCGATTTTGGCTGAGATTAAATGACTGAATGCGATCGCAGATATTACGTTTTGCCATATTTAAAACCCCTATTCTATTTCATCTGTGGGGAATCTTCTTAAAGCTAGATGCCTTTAAACAGGATGGAAATAGAACGCGAAGCCCAAAATCGCGTAGGTAGCCAGTAAGAGTGTACCTTCAAGCCAGTTAGAACGACCATCGGAACTGATGGAATTGGCAATCAAAATTGCCACCACTACGGCTACCAATTCAAAGGGATTGAAATTTAAATCCATGGGTTGCCCGAGAAACCAACCTGCAATTACCAGTACGGGTGCAACAAATAACGCGATCTGCAAGCTGGAACCCACGGCAACTGATACCGATAGTTCCATTTTGTTTTTCATTGCCACGGTTACGGCTGTTGTATGTTCGGCGGCATTGCCAATAATCGGCAGCAAAATTACCCCCGTAAACAGTTGGGATAGACCCAGTTGAGAAGTCGCTTCTTCCAGCGTTCCAACCAAAAGTTCTGACTCGATCGCCACAAAAATCGTTACGCCCAACAATACCCCCACCCATAACCACAGGTTGATTTCGTGGGGCGGATCGTTGGGATGCTCGGCGGCATCGGATTCAAACTCTGATACACCAACATCATAAAGATAGGCATGGGTTTTCATGGAAAACAGGAGCGTCAAGCCATAGACCAACATCAGCACAATTGCCACTGCGATCGACAGTCCTTGGAGCGTACCTTGACTGATCCCCACTGAAGTATAGTTAACCGCTGTCGGCAGCAAAATCGCAATTACCGCTAGATTCATGGCAGAGGCATTTACCCTTGCCAAGGTGGGCTGAAATTCCTGCTCCTTGTAACGCAATCCTCCCAGCAGCATCGCCAGACCCATCACTAGCAATAGATTTCCAATAATCGAGCCAGTAATACTGGCTTTGACTACACCCACCAGACCTGCATTCAAAGCTACCAGCGCAATAATCAGTTCCGTCGCATTTCCAAAGGTGGCATTGAGTAAACCACCCCAAGATGGGCCTAGTACCACCGCAATTTCTTCGGTTGCCGTACTCAACCATGAGGCAAGAGGCAAAATCGCTAGCGCAGCAGTAACAAATACGATTAAAGGACTCAAATTTAGAAAATGGGCGGCGATCGAAATGGGTACGAACACGAGCAGTCCAATCGAAATAATTTTTTTGACCATACCTGTAGGGCAGCTTGAGACGATAAGTTGAGGGTTTGTTCTGTCAAAGTATATTGGCAAAATCCAATTTCGGCTAACAGGCATAGGGTTTTGCTATTTATGCAGCATTTCCCCAAAATCCTTGCCCTGGGAGGATTTCCCATCCCGATCGATCGTAAATACCCTTGAAATTGGTATGGATTGCTAAAAGTATGTCAAGAATTGGTATTACTATGGGTTGGACTAAATTTTTTGGGGATAAGTATCAGCATGGTGTCGGTTTCTGCTCGATTAGAGGAATTGCGAGCTAAGGGGCAAGCAGCCTTGATCCCCTTTATTACTGCGGGCGATCCAGATCTTGAAACAACGATCGCTGCCCTACGATTACTCGATCGCAACGGAGCCGATCTGATTGAGTTGGGCATCCCCTACTCCGATCCCTTGGCGGATGGGCCTGTGATTCAAGCTGCCGCAACGAGGGCATTGCAAACGGGGACAACCTTGGCAAAGGTCTTAGAGGTGGTGCGCACCGTTAGCCCTGAACTGCGATCGCCGATTATTTTATTTTCTTACTACAACCCCATCCTCAATTTGGGGGTCGAGCAGTTTTTGCAACAAATCTATGATGCGGGCGCAAGAGGCTTGGTCGTGCCAGATTTGCCCCTCGAAGAATCCCATGTCTTGCTCGAACCTGCTGCCGCAGTTGGGATTGAAGTAATTCTACTAGTAGCACCCACAAGTCCACCCGAACGCCTCGCCGCGATCGCGGCAAAGTCTCAAGGCTTTATTTATGTGGTTAGCTCCACAGGCGTGACGGGTGTGCGCGCAAAGGTTGCCTTAAATGTAAAATCTATGATCGAAAATCTGCGCAGAGTCACCGACAAACCGATTGGTGTTGGTTTTGGTATTTCTCAAGCCGAACATGCGCGGCTGGTGGTTGATTGGGGGGCAGATGCTGCGATCGTCGGTAGTGCCATGGTAAAACGGTTAGCAGAACCTCATGGTTTAGCTGAGATCGCCGATTTATGTAGTAGTCTAAAGCGGGCAATTCTGAGGGACTAGACATGAATATTCTGGTCGGTTTAGCAATAGGTAGTGCGGTAGCGATCGCACTGATCTTACTTTTATGGTTACTATTTGAACTCCAATTTGCCAGTCGTCAGGGCAACTTATTAGAGCTAGACTCAGGTACTTGGGAATTTACAGCCTACGAACCCAACTTTTATCAGCTCCAACTCACATTCACCGCAACGAACTACACAGATCGCCTCGATGTATTTTTGACTGAGGTCAGACCAGAGGTTACCTTACTGTCTAGCGGCAGCCTCGATCGCGTTATTCAGACAGTCAAGCTTAGAGCCGACCATGAGAATGTACCCAGTCGCACTGATAACTATTGGGAAGCTTACATTGTCAAACCAGGCGAACAGACAAAGCTAGAAATTCAGCTTGACCTTCAAGGCGAAGAGCTAGAATCGCTCAAGACAGCCTGGTTGCGCATTCACTATGTTGCCTACGGACCTGAAGGGCGCACCCAGAAACTCAGGCATTGCATTGTACCCCTGCAATTTCCCGATACGCAACAACGAGAAAGATGGCGACCCACTAAGGATGCTGACGTATTGCCGATTCGCACCCATATTTTGTCTGTCCTCGACACCCCTGTTGAAGCGATCCAGCGCTATGTCACCGACCATGCCCAAGCAGGCGATATCGTCACGATCGCCGAAACCCCCGTGGCTATTATGCAGGGACGTTGGCGACATCCCAGCGATGTCAAACCTGGCTGGCTGGCAAAACGCTTGTGTTATTACTTTCAGTCCACCTCGAGTTTGGCAACCGCTTGCGGTTTGCAAGTTCTGGTTGACGAGTCTGGGGCATGGCGCGTCGCGATCGCATTCATTTTGGGTGCATTTGCCAAGGCAATTTTTCGCTTTCCCGGATTGTTTTACATTTTGGCAGGAGAGCAGGCGCGTTTGATCGATGATGTCACGGGTACGCTACCCCCCTACGATCAATTTATCGTGCTAGGTCCAGACCGTCCCCAATCTGTGGTTGACCAAATTAAGGCAGAAACTGGTTTAGAAGCAGCGATCGTCGATGTTAACGATCTCAAACGAGTTAAAGTGTTAGCAGCAACTGGAGGCGTCTCCGAGAAGTTACTCAACCAAGCCCTCTTGCTCAATCCTGCTGGCAATGCTTCCGAGCAAACGCCAATCGTATTAATTCGACCAAATGTTATCGGACTATAGAGCGATCGCCTATAATATTTAGACAAAATCTTAAGTTACGCAATTCCTTATTTTAGGATGCGTACCACTGCCTGGGTTGGCTGATTGGTAAAGCAAACGACTCATAATCGTTGATATGTCAGTTCAATTCTGACACCCAGGATTCAGAAGACACAATAGAGAGTAGCTTGGTTGTTGCCTATGCATCTATCGCCTAATATCAGGAAAATTCCATTGGTATTGATTGGGAAATATAAAATTGGTAAACGAAAGTGAAATGCTGATGTCCAGCGATCGCACGTAATGCCACCAAGCAACGGGTATAAAAATCACTTCCCCTGGTTCTACTACCACATCGATAGTTTTTACCTGTTTGAACAATGGATGGCGATCGTAATCAGGGTTGTCTAAATTGACTTCGCTAAAAACGCCCCTGTAGTTATAGATTAAATGGTTGTAATAGGGGGGGATCATCTTCCAGTGCTTGCGGCCGTAAACCTGTGCCATAAATATATTTGCAGTATCTTGATGCAATGGTGTAATCGTGCCAGCAGGACCAAGCCAAAAGAAAAAATTGCCTTCTGTATTATGAGGATCTAGATATTCAGGGAAGAATTCGATCTGGTCAACGAGACTTTTCATGCCTTCGCGTTCGATATTGCGATTATTGGCAACCATGTAAAAATCATTCGTAGGATCGCTGTTAACAATCAAGTCAACATAGTCGCGCATGAGAAATTTTGTGCGGTGTAGATCGACGTTAATTTCATGGATTGGATCTGAATTTCTGCCAGTCTGTACTTCAATTTCAACCTCGCCATAATTAGCCTTTAAATATTCAGGGCTCCATAGAGATAAAGCTGGCCAATTTTCCATCATCCCAGTCAAAATCACTGGGGTGCTAGTGGCATAATAATTTTCTAAAAACTCCTGTTGCGTCAGCTTTTCTCTGCGTTCTATTTGTTGTTGTTTTGGTGATAGCTCTGCCAGTTTAATACTGATATTGGCATGAGATTCAAGTTTTTTGAGAGCATCGGTAAAGTTTCTACCTGCTTGAAAATAGGGATGAGATCTAACAATTTGTAACTCTCTACGTGCCGCATTCGCATCAATGCCATGCTGAACTAGCGTTTGAACGAGCGAATCATCATCTGCACCTAATAGTTTATTCTCAGCAATCCATCGTTTCCAGTCATCGGTGAGAGGTTTAGAGGTAACGACAAAAGGATTATATTTGAGGGGACTAAATTCTTGAGGACTCAATTGATTGAAATAAGTCATCGTCTTTCACTCGGTTCTGTTGTAAAAAAATTGAGTAGCAATAAACCTCCTCAGAGGAAGTCATGTCACCACTTAAAGAGAAGCGCTTGAGTTGCATTGAGAGAACGTAGAAGAGAAAAAATCCCAGATTCTAAATCTTTAGAAAAAAATCAAAAAGACAAATTCATTCTTCCTTAAATTCCTATCTTCCACAAGGTGGTTACCGAATGGATAGTATGGTGGCTCAAAGTAAAGCATTGCGATTAATTCTGGGTTTGAGACATTTATAAAGAAATGAAATGTTGTGTAGGTAAAGAAATGTGTTCCTATTGCAAAAAATACTCCCAATGTTGATTTTACATTTTCGCAATGGGGCGTTTTGAAAGCTCATCCCTTGGCTCCTCTGATACTTCAGAGTGGTTCATATTAATAACCGTCGATACATGAGTTGCTAATTTAATTCCTGCAAGATCGAAGGCTAGCTTCATGCGTTTCCGATACTCGCGGATCACCTTACGATAAACTCCTGGCTTAGTTTCAAAGCGCACGCCAATCTTAAATCCACCTGCATCAATATCCTCTATGCCCCTGACTTCTGCCTCAATGATTTGAGCGCCCCAAAACTCATCCGCTTTGAGTTGATCGATCGCTTGTTGGATTACAAAAGTGGCATCATCGATGTCCGTATTGTAATCAATGTAAATTAATAATTTAGTTCTAGCCCAATCTTTAGAGAGATTTTGGACAACTCTGATATCGCTATTGGGTGTGATAATTATCGTTCCTTGGCGATTGCGAAGGGAGGTGATTCGTAAATTCATCTTTTCGACTCTGCCAAAATTTTCATTGAGAAGTACGAAATCACCGATCGCGTACTGATCCTCAATTAAAATCAATGCGCCGCAAATCAGATCTTTGATCAGTGTTTGTGCGCCGAGAGAGATCGCAAAGCCCAAAATCCCCGCTCCAGCCAACACAGGAGTCAGCGGAATCCCAAAGCTATACAACACGTAAAAAAGCGCTAAGCCCACCAAAACAATGGCAACTCCCACTTTGAGAATGGGAGAAAAACTACTAATTCTTAGAACCCAGCGTTGAGTTGCTTCGGGCGTAAGCGATTCTCTAGTTGCCCACTTTGCTAACAAGCGATCGATCGAGACATCACTATATTTAATCGCCAGATTTGTACCTAGAAAAACTCCAAGCAGGATTGGTTGTTGGATCGCAAACACCTGCAACCAGCGCGTATAAGGAAAGAGTCCGACAATCCAAGCAATCCCAATCAACCACACCAATACATGTCCTAATTGGAGCAAATGTCTATAGAGGTCGTAACGATTGAGGATTCTCTCAAAATCCATTTGCTGTGACATCATCACATTAGCAAAAGTGGAGGAATCGCAATCTTCGTCTTCTGCATCAACTAAATTTTTTGCAGACATGAGTTTTTGTGTTTCCTCTTCTTGTCTGGCTTTCAGCGATCGCCACCGTAGCATCAATCGTTTTTGAAAGAAACGCAAAACCAAACTAATCAAAATCGCTGCAAAAAGAATTCCTGCGGAGACTAACCCCTGATACCAGAGATAGTCTGCCTGACGTTGAATTTGGGCGCGAATTAAAGCTTTATAGATAATGTAAGCCACATAACCCGATGCTTCCTGAAGCGTATACCCACTAATTCGCGCGTCCATTTCGGTATAGACCAGCAGGCTAAAATTATCGTATTCCCTCCCGTCAGACAAGAGAATGTCAGCATATTTGTTCTCTATTTTGGTTGAAACCTTCAGCCTATCGGCATCAAAACCGCGATTGATTGTTTTATACAGCGATTTTTCGATCGCCTGTGCCCTCGTCTCAATGGGTGTCATACTTCCCTGTGACATGCCCTGCCCGCTTGAGGCTTCCGCTGACACCAAAAATAGGATATGACCATCCAGTTTAACTGGGGCATAAACCATATTGTTGTTATGGTTTGCAGGAAGAAAAGGATTGATGTCACTGCTTAGTGAAGGTGTTGTTTCCGCCCACAATGGGTTCACAATTAGCAAAAAAGCAAGGCAACAAGTAAGGATAGAGGCAACCAAGCTCTTTGTTCTAAGCTTATTTGTGAAATTCTTAAATCCGATCATCATGTATTTACCTAAATTCGCGATCGCACAAATTAGAGCATAGTGGGTAGACCTGCCATGAATCAACAAGTTCCACATTTAACTATTCGTATTCGAGAGTTTCGCGATCCGAGCGAAGTCGAAACCCTCGAACGTCTTTAACTACTTTGGCATAGATGCCTCTAACAAATTATCAGCTAGAGCAAGATTTGGCGTCGATCTACCATACTCGCTAGACTGTTGAATCAACTTTGCAACTAGACCCGTCCATCCCGTCTGATGACTCGCACCGATGCCAGCACCATTATCACCATGAAAATACTCATAGAACAAAACTAAATCTTTCCAGTTAGGATCGGTTTGAAATTGAGCCTGTCCGCCATAAACTGGACGGTTTCCCGTAGGATTTTTTAAGAAAATATCGATCAGTCGACGTGAGAGTTCTACAGATACTTCCCAAAGCGTGAGCATTTTCCCCGAGCCAGTGGGATACTCGACTTTAAAGTCATCGCCAAAGTAATGATGGAATTTTTGCAGGGATTCGATAATTAGGAAATTAACGGGCATCCATACGGGACCGCGCCAGTTAGAATTGCCACCAAACAGACCACTCGTAGACTCGGCAGGTTCGTAATCAACGCGATATTGATTGCCATTGGTTTCCCAAATATAGGGGTGAGAACTGTGGAACTTAGAAATCGCCCGAATGCCATAGTCTCCTAAAAATTCGCTTTCATCCAGCATTTTCTTGAGGATACGCTCTAATTTTTGGCGATCGCAGATTGCCAATAACCGTCTGGCTTTCATTCCCTCTGCTTCTATACAGGCGACATTATGGGCGAGATCGGGACGGTGCTGGATAAACCACTCAACTCTGCGTTTAAAATCTGGTAGTTGATTTAGCAAATCTGGCTCTAAGGTCTGAATCGCAAACAGGGGAATCAGTCCCACCATCGATCGCACCTTGAGCTTTAGCTGCTCGCCATTGGGTAGATGCAATACGTCATAAAAGAAGCCATCGGCTTCGTCCCATAGTTCTGTATGGTTGTCGCCGACTTTATTCATGGCATCGGCAATATAGAGGAAGTGCTCGAAAAACTTGGTGGCAATATCCTCATAGACCGAATTCTCTTTGGCTAACTCCAAAGCGATCGCCAATAGATTCAGACAATACATGCCCATCCAGCTCGTACCATCTGCCTGCTCGATGTAGCCCCCCGTAGGCAATTCGGCACTGCGATCGAACACGCCGATATTATCCAATCCCAAAAAGCCACCTTCAAACACATTTTTGCCTTCTCTATCCTTGCGATTGACCCACCAAGTAAAGTTCAGCAAGAGCTTTTGAAATACCCTTTCTAAGAATTGGCGATCGCTACGTCCGTAGAGTTTTTGCTCTATTTTATAAACGCGCCAAGTTGCCCATGCATGGACGGGTGGGTTGACATCGCCAAACGCCCACTCGTAGGCTGGAATCTGACCGTTGGGGTGCATGTACCATTCTCTCGTAATCAAATCCAGTTGGCTCTTAGCAAAATCGGGATCGAGCATCGCTAAAGGAATGGCATGAAAGGCTAGATCCCAAGCGGCAAACCAAGGATATTCCCAAGTGTCGGGCATGGAAAGAATATCTTCGGTTTCCAAATGGAACCACTGCGAATTCCTGCCCTGTTGGCGATCGCGTGGAGGCTTTGGCAAAGCAGGATCGCCATCTAACCAATCTTTGATGGAATAATTGTAATATTGTTTGCTCCACAACATGCCTGCAAAAGCTTGTCGCTGCACGTTGCGCATATCTTCGCTCATCTCAAAGGGAGAAATGCGCTGATAGAATTCATCGGCTTCATGGAGGCGTTTCGAGAAGATTTCTTCGACACTGGCTTGAGGAAAACTGCCACCTTGCGTAAATTGATTGGGAGGAATTTCGCTCAATTGTAGCGTTACTACCTTGGTCTCACCCGCAGCAATCGTCAGTAAATAGTGGGCTGCGGCTTTCGTACCCTTTTGTTCTGGATTTACCGCCTCGGTTTTCCCATTGACAATGCGATCGTTGATACCATCCTTGACATAGGGAGAAGCATTTTCTATGCCAAAAATACGTTGATAGTTAGTCTCGTTTTCAGTAAATAGTAACTCTTGGCTATTTGGGCAATACAACCACATTTTTCCCAAATCGGGACTATCCGCAGCAATGACATTCAGAGAATTATTAACTTGTAATGCTAATAGCTGGGGCTTAGGTGTATCGTCTTTCCAAGACCAGGTATTGCGGAACCAGAGAGAAGGTAAAAGATGTAGCGTTTTTGGCTCTGCCGCATGATTGGTAATGCTTATTTTAATCGCAATATCTTGAGGAGCGTTTTTCGCATATTCCACTTGCACGTCAAAGTAGCGATTCTCTTCAAATACGCCTGTTTCGAGTAACTCAAATTCTGGTTCTCTCCGACCTCGGCGTTTGTTCTCATTCACAAGCTCGGCGTAGGGAAAGGTAGCTTGCGGATATTTATACAGATACTTCATATAGGAATGCGTCGGCGTATTATCTAGATAAAAGTAATACTCCTTCACATCCTCGCCATGATTGCCTTCGCTACCTGTCAAGCCAAATAAGCGCTCTTTAAGAATCGGATCTTCGCCGTTCCACAACGCGATCGCAAAACAAAGCAACTGGCGATCGTCTGAAATTCCAGCAATGCCATCTTCGCCCCAGCGGTAGGCACGCGATCGCGACTGGTCGTGCGAAAAATAATCCCACGCCGTACCATTGGCGCTGTAATCTTCTCGCACGGTTCCCCATTGACGCTCGCTCAGAAAGGAACCCCATTTTTTCCAAGGTGTTCCTTTTCTCGTTTCTGCTAATCTAATTTCTTCTGCGGTTGTCACGATCGTACTCCTATGAATGGCTAATTTGCTACGTTTAAAGATTTAGATCCCCCTGAATCCCTTTAATAAGAGGGGAGTAGAATCAGATTCGATCCCGTAGGGGCAATTCATGAATTGTTCCTACGATTCTAAATAGGCTGTTTTTATGGAGCGAAAAACTTTATTATTCCAGCGCTACATTCTCACGCCCGTAGCGCAGTACCTTTGACATCCAGATCAATTCTTTTAAAAACTTATCCATGCGGCGAATATAGGCTTCTTCTAGCAGGTTTCCACTCTCATCAAAGATATTTTGCACACTAGAGAAATTTCCGTCCCAAAAGATCGTCACTAAACCCAACTCGCGCATCACAGGCAAGAGATTTTGAATTACCCTCGTCCCGCCAAACGGCCCTGCCGAAACTCCGCAGATTCCCACGGCTTTATGGATATATTCCTTTAAATTTGTATCGAGGACATGCTTGAGCAAACCTGGGTAGCCGTGATTGTATTCAGGCACGACGATAATCAGCCCATCAGCACGGTCGATTGTCTCAGAGAACCCTTTATCCTTAATATTCTCACCCTCATCGAGCGTGGAAAGTGGAATATTGCGAATATCGATCAGCTCAGTCTCAACGCCTTGTTGTTTGGCAACTTCTTGCATGACAAACTGAGCAACATGTTCGCTCTTACGCCCTTGGCGGACGGTTCCTAAAATTACGGGGATAAATAGCGATCGCTCCATAGATTTCTTCCTAAGATTCTTTCCTAACATAGAGTGCTACTGATTGCATTATGCGCTCTTTCTCTAAAGCTAAGCTGAAGCGAAACTGAGAATAACTTCATATAGCGCTCCTATTTGATGCATGAGGAATTCTTTCCTTTACATAGAGCGTAGGGGCAATTCATGAATTGCCCCTACTTAAGGGAAAGGTTTGCCATCGCTTGGCGCGAGGTATTCCAGAAATTCTACGCCCAAGCCTGTAGTCGCTCTCAATCCACTAATATGGAGTTTTGCCCCAAATACGTTATTGAGGTGCTCTTGCTCCGTCCCAAAGTTTTCACTCGTACCTGCAAGGCGCATTCCCAAAAGATCGCGATAAAATTTTAGACTTGTCTCTGTATTGCCGACTGCAATAGCCGTATGGTCGATGCCCAAAAAGATGCGATCGCCCCTAATCTCAATCACAAAGCGATCGCCTAAAATATCCACACTTCCACCACATAAGCGATCGCCCCCAGCATAATCAACAACATCAAAACAGCGATCGCCCCTAATCTCAATCACAAAGCGATCGCCTAAAATATCCATACTTTCACGAACAAGCGATCGCAAATATGCCAAATAAGGTATATTAGGCATAACACAACAAATCAAAAAACAAACAAATGACACAGAATCAAGTTCCTGAAGTTATTCAAGGTGGAGCGAATGTATTTGAGGATTTGGGTTTCGCACCTGAAGAAGCTCTTAATCTCAAAATTCGGGCTGACTTGATGTTGAATATTAAGCGGTTTATTCAGTCTCAAGGATGGACTCAAAAGCAAGCTGCTTTGTTTTTTGGTGAAACTCAACCTCGGATTAGCGATTTAATCAATGGTGATATTGAGAGGTTTAGTATTGATAAATTGGTGATGATGTTGGTGCGTGCGGGTATGGATGTGAGGTTTGAAGTAAATGTGAAAGCGGCTTGATAATTTCATTTGTCCATGTTTGCTTTGTCAGATTGTCGATATTGCAACATTTGCTGATAACGCTTTTGTCCAATTTCTATGTAAACCGCTTTTTGTTACGGGAGAATTACACACCCAAAGACTTATTTGACGAAGTCAAAGGGGAAAAAATTTTTGAAGGAGGGACAGCCAGTATCGATGATAGCGTAGTGGATAAACCCTATCGTGACCTGAGTAAAACAGAGTTATTGGGTTACTTTTGGTCTGGCAAACACAAACGAACGGTGAAGGGACTGAAAACGAAGCCCGATATTACATCCTGCACCTGCAAGATTTAGAGGCACTCAAGCAACTCAGTCGGCATGAATTCAAATAAGTCCACGATCAACACTGGCAAATTGAATGTTTTCACAGAGTCATCAAGCAAGTCTGTAATATTGAGCGGTTCCAAGTCAGAGATACACAAGCGATTCGCAACCATTTCTTCTGTTCGCTCAGAGCTTTTGCCAAGTTGCAAACGATGCGAACAAAGGGATTAATCGACAACCTATATCAAGTATAGCGGTGTTCAAATGAGAAGAGTATAGTTGAAAGCCTGCTATAGAAAGCTTTGACCCTATATCTCTTGCTTGTTCCGAAGTGAAAAACGCTATATCGAGGCAATTATTTATCCCAGTCATTCGTCAGTTCATCTTAGAAAATCTCTCAGTACCTGTCTCAGGTTAACTACCTGGACTTTGGACTAGAAAAAGAAAAAAAGGCAGCAGGTGCTTGGCACAAACTGCCAAAAGAGCAATGATCAATTAACCAAAATTGACATTGACAATAATGATTTTCCAGAAACTCCAAGA